>CAZQMH010000105.1:0-9213 GCA_964594435.1 uncultured Alcanivoracaceae bacterium | reverse complement strand
CTCTTCTGACATGTCTGTTTGCTGTTCTCTCTTTTAGTAAAGCTGTGTATTTATCATAGACAAGCACTTCACCCTTTTTATCTATTTCCGCTAAAGTTTCTCCTTGGTTATAATGAGCATAGTAAACACCTGTATTTTTAGCCCCCATATCTATGGCTATGGGTGAAATGATTGTATTTTTATTTTTCATATTATTTTTCCTCTTTTTGTTTAGTCAATTCTAAAAATTCTCAATTCACCAGTCCAGTTCACGTTTTTTTTCGTTCTGACGGGGTTTGAGGGTTTTTAGTCGGGTCAATAATACAACAAACGATTCTCAAAACTTGAGAATCTGTAAAAAATATTTGAAAATTCTAATAAGGTTAGTTTTGAAACCTGAGAATTAAAAAATAATATTTTGTTTTGTGATTATAGAATCAGAGTAGACAAAGGGTTTGGGCATGTATTCTTTGGGGCGTGGAGGGATGTTGAATTTTTTGTTATTCAATAGTGTTGGGCTTAGGGCAAATATATCCAAATCGACTTTATCATCGGGCTTGGTTTCCATGATGATTTCAAATAATGATTGGTTGCGGGTGAATATTCTGACCAGTTGTGAGTTTTGTTTTATGTTGCGTGTGTCCTTGATGTCAAAAGGGTGACCGTTTATGCTGAGATTAAGCAGGGTGAGTGGCGTGTTGCTATACAAACTTATTTGCATGATGTTTTGCCATGAGTTTATTTTGAAGTGATAGATGGTGCGGTCAGCGTATTGTCTTTTTTTGGTGAGTGTTATTTTTGGTTGGTTGAGTTTTTTGTTTTCTGCTTCTGCTACGATTTTAAATTTTCTTTTGTATTTTTTTTGGAATGTGGCTAAATCTTCGCTATTGAGGGTGGATTTTTCAAAATAGGCTTTGTTCCAATCATCCAAACGGTTGTCATAGGTGAGCCAGAAGCTCTTTTTTTCATCGCTGTCTTGCAGGTAATACAGGCTGTCGGGGTGCTGTTGTTTGGCGTTGAATGCGGCTGTTCTTTCTGTTTGGTAAAAAATAACCAGTAAAATAATGAGCAAGGCCTTGTGTGGGATATAAAAGTTTTTCACAATCGTGATGCTGGGAATAAAACTGGCAATATAAAGAGCCAGCAATAAACCGATAAAGGGCAGTATTTTTAAGCCCAATGCGACGGGTATTTGTTGAAAAAAAGGAGAAAATAGCAAAATAACAGGTGCAAATAATAATAAATGTAAGTTTGGCAGGTCTTTTTTTCTGAAAACTTGGAGTCCAAGAGAGAGTGTGCCAATCAGGCTTATGATGATGAAAAAATGAGCACCTGTGAGGTAAAAAGCACAGGCAAAGCTGATAACTAACCAGATGAAAGTTGGGAAAATTATGAGTTCTGCTAGTCGATATTTGTCATTCACTTGACGGTAGAAAAAATGCACAATCATAAAGGTCATTAAGGCAAATAGGATAATATAACTGTGTCCATTGTAGGTGAAGCCTTGCAGTATTTCGTTATAGTGTGGATGCAGCCAGTAGATAAATTTGAGCAGTATAAGGCTGGCTAATAAGACGATGGTTAGGGCTTTGAACAAGGGTGTGCTGGCTTTTACTGTATTTTTGAGGTTGAGGCTTTTGTTTTTTATGCCGATGAGAATGATAACAAAGAAAGCAACGAGGTTGAGGATGGATAGGGTGAGCGTTGTGGCATATGGGTAGTTGACTGTTTTGTAAAAAGGGATTTGAAAATAGACATCGTCTTGTTGTGAGTGCAGTGTGGTTAAATCGGTTTCGCTGAAAACTTCCAATAATGGCATTAAATACAGAGCTTGGTGAGCCAATGAGTCCATTGATAGGTTGGCTAGGTTGTCACGTTGTGTATGGTAATTGAAATAGTCATCAATAAAGGCAAAATTCATGCCTTGAATGTTGGCATTTTTTCTGAAAATGGTTAAGTCGGTGTCATTGGGTAAGAGTTTGTAGATGCTGTAGGCGAGTGAGTTGGAGTTTGGGTACATGATGTTGGCTTTTTTGAAAGCTTGTAACAGGGCATGGTTGCCGCCTTGGGTTTCCATTAGCATGTAGGAGCTGCCTGCTGTGCCGCGTGCTTCAAAATTTAGCACCATCTCAACATTTTTGATGTCGTAATATTTTTCCACAAAGGCTTTGGCACCCATTAAGCCGACTTCTTCGGCATCGGTAAAAAGCACCACAATGTTATTTTTCGGTGGTTTGTCTTTGTGCTTGTTTAAAAATACTCGCAAACCTTCCAAAATGACAGCCACGCCAGATGCGTCATCGCCTGCACCAGGTGAGGCGAATGATACAGAGTCGTAATGTGCCATTAAGACCAAAGTTTTGGCATTTTTATCGTTGCTTTTTAGGGTGGCAAAGATATTTTCGGTGTAGGCAAAAGAGAGGCTGTTGGGGTATATTCTGTTGCTGTTTTGGGTCTGGTAGCGGACTTCTAGTTTGAGTTCTTGTAGTTTTTTGATTAAATAGTTTTTGACCCGTTTTTGGTATTTCGAACCCAGATAATGGGGTTGGTTGCTGAGGTATTCGATGTGACTGGTGGCTGCTTCCATACTGAATCCATTGTTAAGCAGGCTGTCTTTGAGTACTCCGTGTGGTTTTAAAGGTACAAATGCTAAGAATAGGAGGATACAAATCGAAATAAGATTGATGTAATTGGTGGATTTTTTTAAATAGTGTGAGAGTTTTTTTAGCATAATTTTTTCAATTTGTAGAGCAGTTCGAGTGCTTGTCGTGGCGTTAGATCATCTGGGTTGATTTGTGAGAGTTCTTTTTCAGCGGCACTTGCTTCAACCATATCGTCAAATAAGGTCAGTTGTACGGGTGCTGGCTCGGCTATTTTGTTTTGTTCCAGTTGTTGCAGGGTTTTTTTGGCATTTTCAAGGACTTTGCTTGGAATGCCAGCAAGAGCGGCGACTTGCAAGCCATAGGATTTGCTGGCAGCTCCTTGCTTGAGTGAATGCAAAAAAACAATGCTGTCATCGTGTTCAACCGCATCAAGGTGGACATTGCTCATCAATGCAACTTCTTTGGCAAACTGGGTAATTTCAAAATAATGGGTGGCAAAAAGGCTGAAGGATTGGTTGACTTGTGCCAAGTGCAGGGCACAGCTTTGGGCTAAGGACAAGCCGTCATAGGTCGAGGTGCCACGACCGATTTCATCCATTAAAACCAGAGAGTTTTTTGTGGCATTGTGCAGAATATTGGCGGTTTCTGTCATTTCTACCATAAAAGTTGAACGCCCTTTGGTTAAGTCGTCACCGGCTCCTATGCGGGTAAAAATTCGGTCAATTTTGCCAATTTTTGCCGATTGTGCTGGTACATAGCTGCCAATGCAAGCCAGCAAAACAATGAGTGCATTTTGCCGCATGTAAGTGGATTTTCCACCCATATTGGGTCCGGTGATGATGAGCATTTTGGTTTTGTCATCCAGTTGCATGTCGTTGGGTTCAAATGGTGTGTTTTGGATTTTTTCGACCACAGGATGCCGACCTGCTTTTATTTCAATAGTGTGTTCATCAGTTAATAGGGGGCGGTTGAAGTTGAGGCTCATGGCTCGTTCAGCTAAGCAGTTCAAGGCGTCAATGCGGGCAACGGTTTGAGCGGTTGTTTGCAAATGTGTAATTTCATCAGCAAAAGAGTGCAATATTTCTTGGTACAAGGCTTTTTCACATGCCAAAGCTCGTTCTTTTGAACTCAGTACTTTGTCTTCAAAAACTTTTAACTCGGGTGTGGTGTATCGCTCGACAGCTTTTAGGGTTTGGCGGCGGATGTAATGTTCGGGTGCTTTGTGGCTGTGCAGTTTGGATATTTCAATGTAGTAGCCATGCACACGGTTGTAACCAACTTTGAGGGCTGAAATGCCAGAGCTGTCTTTTTCTTGTTGTTCAAAATCTAGCATGTATTGACTGGCATCGGTGCTGATTCGGCGTAATTCGTCAAGTTTTTCATCGTAACCATCGGCAATAACGCCGCCATCACGAATAATAACGGGTGGATTTTCAAAAATTGCTGAATCAATCAGGTTTATAATTTTGTTATGTTCACCCAGATTATGTTGCAATTGGCTTAGGTCATCGGCGGTGATTGTGGCTAACAGTTGTTTTAAGGCGATGGTTTGTTGCAAGGAGTGTTTGAGTGTCACTAAATCACGTGGTCGAGCCGTGAGCATCGAGATGCGTGTGCTGATGCGTTCAATATCGCCAATGCCTTTTAAAATTTCTTGGACGTCGATAACCACGCCTTGTGTGAGTAAGGTTTCTATGCAGTTTAAGCGTTTGTTGAGTTTTTCGTGGTTTTGTAGGGGTTGTTTTAGCCATCTGCGTAATTGCCGCGAACCCATGGCGGTGGTACAAGTGTCCATTAGGTCGCATAAGGTGTGTTCGTTGCCGCCTTGGTTATTGGTTTCTATTTCGAGGTTTCTTCGGGTGGTGGCATCCAAGTGCAGAAATTCATCTAAGGTTTCGGTACTGATGTTTTGGATATGTTGCATCACGGCTTTTTGTGTGTGCATAATATAGCCAAATAGGCAACCAAGTGCGTTGATGGTGAGCGAAGAACTGGCGATGCCAAAGCCTTTCAAATCTTTGGTTTTGTAGTGTTGGGTTAAGGTTAGTGTGGCAGTATCTTTGTCAAAATCCCATGAAGGTCGCTGGGTGATGGCATAATTGGCTAATTGTTGCAGCAGAGGGCTGTCTTCTTGCAGTAACAGTTCGCTGGGTGATAAGCGTTCGACTTGTGCCAGTAAAATTTCTATGTCTTTGACTTCTAAGACCGTGAGTTTGCCGCTGCTTAATTCGCAACTGGCGATGCCAAAACCTCTTTTGTTGCCATAAACGGCAACCAAAAGGCTTTCGTTGTGAGCATCCATTAGAGCTTCTTCAGTCACCGTTCCTGGTGTGATAATACGAACCACTTTGCGTTCAACTGGGCCTTTTGAGGTTTTTGGGTCGCCAATTTGTTCACAAATGGCAATGCTGCGACCCATTTTTACCAGTTTTGCCAAATAAGGATCAACCGAATGATAGGGTACGCCACACATCGGGATGGGTTGTCCATTGTTTTTGCCACGATAGGTGAGGGTAATATCGAGTAGTTTTGCCGCATCAATTGCATCTTGTAAAAACAGTTCGTAAAAATCACCCATGCGATAAAAGACCAGCATATCTGTATAATCTGCTTTGATTTTCAGGTATTGTTGCATCATTGGCGTAGGTTTATTTACGCTGTCTTTAGTTTTTGTCATTACTTGGTTTTTGTCATTGTTATTTGTGGTGTGGATATTTATTTGAAGCCGTTTTTAAAAATAATATCAGAAATACTGTTTTCATGCCACCAAACGCCATTGCCTGTACCTGAAACAATATCTAATGAACCATTGTGGTCAATATCAATGCCGACAACACTGGAGGCACTGCTGGTATTGCCATTGAGTCGAGTGGAGCTAAAGGATTGGGCTCCGTTGTTGTTATGATAAGAAATGGTGCCAGCATCTAAAGCCGCGAGCACCACATCGTTGTCGCCATCAAAATTAAAGTCGCCAGCAAAAATAGCGTAAGCTCCAAAGGCATCTGTATTATCGGCAATGGTTAAGTTGCTGAAGTTTTGGTTGGTGTTTTTGTGCCAGCGGGCAACGCCTTGTCCTGCCGTGGTGCTGTTTTGCGAGGCTGATAAGACATCGCTGTCGCCGTCTTTGTCTAAATCTATGCCAAATAATCCTGTTACGTTTTGGGCGTTGGTTATTATCGCTGTTTGTTCGGTAAAGGTTGAACCATTGTTGTGCTTAAAAAAACGGATGGTGTTGGTTTGGGTTTCGGCTATAACTACATCTTTGAGGTTGTCGCCCGTTAATTCAACGCCAATAGCATCTAAAACAAAGGAAGTGCCATTGGAAATAACATGTTCACTAAAAGTACCTGTGCCATTGTTTTTAAAATAGACAACTTTAGCCGTTGAGCTAAAGCCACCAAAAGCGGATGAAACGATATCAATATCACCATCATTGTCCATGTCTGTTGCCATAACTGAGTTGACATTGCTGGCGTTGTTGGAAACAGTATGTTCAGTAAATGAACCAGAACCATTGTTTTTGTACCAATAGACGGTGGTATCGGTATCCGATGCAACCACCACATCCACTATGCTGTCGCCATCAATGTCCGCTATGGCGACGCTGCGTGGACCGATGCCGGCTTTATTGGTGACGATGTGCGAGGTAAAGGTGTTGTCTTTGTTGTTCTGCCACCATTTGACATTATTGTTTGGCGGGTTGTAAGCTGCGACTATGTCATTGTAACCATTATTGTTAATATCGCCTACCGCAACATCTATTACCGAGTCGCTATCAATTTGGTGCTCGCTGAATGTTTGGGCGAAGAGTGTTGGTGTTATGCACAATAAAAGTACGGTTATTTTCATATTTTGACCTGCTAATTAATAAAACTGTAAGATTTTAACGTATATTAAACTCTATTTGTTGATAGAATACACAAAATTTAAAAAAAACCATGATGAAAGCACTTAAAAAGAGTAAAAAATACATCCAAAATCACAAATGGGCAGCTGTTTTGTTTGAGGCAAGCATTATAATTTTGGTTTTGCTGTTGTTTTCGTGGTTTCAAAACCGTGGCACGATTGCCGCACAACACAAAATGGCACCCGATTTTATATTGCAATCAATTGATGGCAAACAGTACCAACTTTCACAATTCAAAGGCAAAAAAGTGTTGATTTATTTCTTTGCTCCGTGGTGCAGTATTTGTCACATGAGCGGTGATAACCTCAATGCCTTACGCAAAGCCAGAAGTGAGGATGAGCTGGAAATTTTAGTGGTTGGTTTAAGTTGGGACAGCATTGATGAAATTAAACAATTTGCCGCAGATTTAGCATTAACCATGCCCGTTTTAATTGGCAGCGAGAAACAATTATCGGATTATAAAATTAAGGGATTTCCGACTTATTTTGTGATTGATGAAGAAGGTAAAGTTGATTCGGCATCGGTTGGTTATTCGACCGAATTAGGTATGCGATTGAGAACGTGATGAAAGCCTGTGTTGGATACGCATCCGTATGGAAAATATTTTAAATACGCATGAGTATGTTTTATAAATATCAATAAGTTACACCATATTCATAAAGTAAAATATAGTTTAAAAAAAGAAGCAAAAAAATTAATATTTTTTATTCCATCTATTCGCTTGACTTATGGAAAGCAAGTCCTTTAGTATGCCAATTTTTAGCAATGAAAACACAGAAAAATGGCACAACATAGCAGCTTCAATAAAGACCAATTAATCCAATGTTCCAAAGGTGAATTATTTGGCATGGACAATGCAAAATTACCCGCAGATGAAATGCTGATGGTGGATAGAATTGTCGAAATAAACGATGACGGCGGTGACTATGGTAAAGGCGAAATCATCGCTGAACTCGACATCAAACCGAGTTTGTGGTTTTTTAAATGCCACTTTCCAGGCGACCCTGTGATGCCAGGATGTTTGGGCTTGGATGCTTTGTGGCAGTTGGTTGGTTTTCACATGATTTGGAAAGGTTTTACTGGCAAAGGTCGAGCTTTGGGAGTTGGTGATGTGAAATTTCGAGGACAGGTATTGCCAACAGCAAAAAAAGTCACTTTTCACCTCAATATTAAGCGTATGATAGCTTCTAAATTAAAATATGCCATTGCCGATGGCACGGTAAGCGTTGATGGCAAACAGATTTATTCCGCAGCAAAACTTCGTGTTGGCTTGTTTCAATCGACAGAAAATTTTTAAGGGTTTGTAATGAAAAGAGTTGTTATTACGGGTTGTGGCATTGTTTCGTGCTTAGGAAATAACCAAAAAGAAGTCTTGTCTTCCTTAAAAGAAGGAAAATCTGGCATTCAATTTAACGAAAGTTACCAACAACAAGGGTTACGTAGCCATGTTTCAGGCAGTATCCATCTGAACCCTAAAGATTATATTGTCAAAAAAGATTTACGCTTTATGAGTCCTGGAGCCGTTTATGCTTATGTTGCCATGCAAGAAGCCATTACCCAAGCGAATTTAGAAGATGGTCAGGTATCCAATGAACGAACTGGCTTAATTATCGGAGCCGGTGGCACTTCATCTTCCTGTATTGTCGAAAGTGTGGACAAACTTCGAGCACGTGGCATCCGTCGGGTAGGACCTTATGTTGTCACCAAAACCATGAGTAGTGGCATCTCGGCTTGTTTGGCAACACCTTTTAAGATTAAAGGGCTCAATTATGCCTTGAGTTCAGCCTGTGCGACCAGTACACATTGTATTGGTTTGGCATGTGAACAAATTCAATTTGGCAAACAAGATGTTATTTTTGCAGGTGGTGGAGAGGAAGAACATTGGTCATTAAGCATGATGTTTGATGGCATGGGAGCCTTATCTAGCAAATATAATGCAACACCAACCCAAGCATCGAGACCTTATGACAAAGACCGTGACGGTTTTGTCATAGCAGGTGGAGCAGGGGTTGTGGTATTGGAAAGTTTAGAACATGCACAAGCTCGCGGAGCCACTATTTTGGCAGAAGTGGTTGGCTATGGTGCAACTTCTGATGGTTATAACATGGTAGCACCATCGGGTGAAGGAGCCATTCGTTGTATGCGTCAAGCCCTAAGTACAACCCAGGGCTCAATTGATTACCTGAACGCACATGGCACCAGTACGCCATTGGGTGATTTAACCGAATTGCAAGCAATTAAAGAGGTATTTAAAGACCAAATGCCAAAAATCACCTCCACCAAATCCTTGTCGGGTCATTCACTCGGTGCAGCAGGCGTGCATGAGGCGATTTATTCCTTATTGATGATGCAAAATGATTTTATTGCAGCCTCAGCCAATTTGGAGGAATTGGATGAAAAAATTGACAAAACAATACCCCTGGTTAGCACTATCCAGCATAATGTCGAACTCACTACCGTCATGTCCAACAGCTTTGGTTTTGGCGGCACCAATGCGACATTAGTGTTACAAAAGTTTAAGCAGTAATTGGTCGTAAGCTAAACTTTAACTCACTTTAAATTTTTTTTTGCTGATTTTTTTAAAACCACAGAAGTGCCGATGACCATAAACGGTATCAGGGATGATACGCATAAAAAACCGAAAAACAGTCCTAAATCCAACTTTCCTTCATCAACCCTGCACAATATCTAACGCATATCTTCAAGCTGCTACCATTAGCAAAA
>CAZQMH010000104.1:0-9262 GCA_964594435.1 uncultured Alcanivoracaceae bacterium | reverse complement strand
AAGGAGTTGTGATATTTTTACGAATACAATATTTGTGGGTAATAGGCAGTCCTAGGTTAACTGTTACTCCGAGCTGTGTGTAGCTTTTTATAACTTTCTATCAGTTTGAGGTGTTTGTCTAAGCCTTCAAGCTTCATGCTGGTTTTGCATAGACCTGAAAATCGAAGGGTGCCGTTGACTGAAGCGACTACTTTTTTCATGGTTTCTGCACCAAACATGCGTTTAAAATTGGGCAGGTAATCTTTTAGTTCTAATTTATTGTCTAATGTAACAACTAAAACGGCATGAATGGCTTGGTAAAATAAGTTACGTTCGACGGTGTTGTCGTTGTATTGCAGAAATTCTTCGACCAAATCTTGGGCTTGTTCAGGTTGCTTAAGGGCGAGGTGGCTGAGGATTTTAAGTTCTAAAATAGTGAGTTGTCCCCAGACGGTATTTTCGTCAAACACAATGCCGATTAAGGTAGCAATGTCCATGTAATTATCAAGCTGGCTTTGTTCTAGGCGTTCGACCAAGTTGCTTAAGGCTTTATCACTCAGTGCGTGGATGTTTAAAATGTCTTCGCGGTAATCCAGTGCCATGTTGGTGTTGTTCCAAATCAAATCTTCGACTAAATAAATTTCAGAATAATCGGGCACCAGAATTCGACAAGCCGCCGCTCCTAAGTCGTTATACTCGGCGATATAAACTTCTTTGCCTAATTTTTTCAAGATAGCCAATAAGTCCTGGCTGTCTTGTTGATTGGTGCCAGAAAAATCCCAATGATGAAATTCATAATCACTTTTCGCACTGAAAAACTTCCATGAAATAATGCCAGTGGAATCAATAAAATGTTCCACAAAGTTTTCGGGTTCTTTAACCGCAAGAGAATTAAATGTGGGTTTGGGCACATCGTTTAAGCCTTCAAAACTGCGACCTTGCAAAAGCTCGGTCAAACTGCGTTCTAGCGCCACTTCAAAGCTGGGATGGGCACCAAATGAAGCAAAAACACCACCGGTTTTTGGGTTCATCAGGGTTACGCACATCACAGGGAATTGCCCGCCGAGTGAGGCATCTTTTATCACCACTGGAAAGCCTTGTTTTTCCAGAGCGGCTATTCCTGCCACAATGCTGGGATATTGTGCTAACACCTTCTGCGGCACATCAGGCAAGGTGATTTCTTGTTCGATAATTTGTTTTTTAACCGCTCGTTCAAAAATCTCCGACAAACATTGCACTTGTGCTTCAGCGATATTATTGCCTGCACTCATGCCATTACTGAGGAATAAGTTTTCAATCAAGTTGGATGGAAAATACACGGTTGTGCCATCGGATTGGCGCACAAAAGGAAGAGCACAAATTCCCCTTTCTTTATTGCCCGAATTGGTGTCAATCAAATGTGAACCGCGTAGTTCACTATCTGGATTGTAGATTTTTAAACAATAATCATCCAAAATTCCACTTGGCAAGTCGTCCTTGGCATTGGGTTTGAACCATTTTTCAGATGGGTAATGCACAAACTCGCTGGTGGCAATTTCTTCTCCATAATAATAGTCGTTATAAAAAAAGTTGCAGTTTAGTCGTTCGATAAATTCACCCAATGCCGAGCATAAGGCACTTTCTTTGCTCGTTCCTTTGCCATTGGTAAAGCACATGGGAGAAGCGGCATCACGAATATGCAGCGACCAAACATTTGGCACAAGATTTCGCCACGAAGCAATTTCAATTTTCATACCCAAATTGGTTATAATCTTCGACATGTTAGCAATGGTTTGTTCTAAGGCCAAATCTTTGCCTTCGATAAAAGTTTGGCTATTGCCTTGAGGGATAAATAAAACACGGTTGTCTTGACCCAAATCTTCAACTATTTCTGTCTTAAATTCAATGCCCGTTTGGATGACTTTTTTAACCGTACAACGATCAATCGAGCGTAAAATACCACGACGGTGCTTATCTGATAAGTCGGCTGGTAATTCGAGCTGAATGTGAAAAATTTGCTTATAACGATTTTCAGGGTCGATAATATTGTCTTGTGATAAACGAATATTGTCCGTAGGGATATTGCGAGAAATGCAATAAACACGCACAAAATAAGCCGCACACATGGCAGATGATGCCAAAAAATAATCAAACGGACCTGGTGCTGACCCATCACCTTTGTATCGAATTGGCTGATCTGAAGTGACTCTAAAATCATCAAATATGGCTTGCAAACGAAGGTTGTCGAGGTAGTTAACTTTTATTTCCATTGCTGTGCTGTAGAATGAGAATGAAAGCGAATTATCTAATTTTTTTAAAATTTAGTCTCGATAAATGCAAAAATTAGATGAAATAAATGGATTAATTAGCAAGATTTGGAAAACCTTATCATTGGCTTTTCGACCACATAATAAACCAGTGCCGCTAAAACGATGCTGAGTAAACCAACAATAAGTAAATATACAAACAAGTGCTGGCTTTTTAGTATCAAAAAACTACTGTTTTCAATGAGGAATTTGGTGCCATACAAGACAAAAGGGTGAAATAAATAGAGCGAATAGCTTATCATTCCAAGCCAAAGCAATGATTTCGGGGCGTGTTTTAAATAACGAATGCCGATAAAAAAGACCAGAAATGCCAAAGTATGTGCTATCCCAAATCGAAAAGCATTGGTCGCTAAATGAAAACCCAAAAGCGAGCTGATTAACAAGAAAAAGGGCAGACCTAAACATAAAAACGTGCCAATATAGCTGTATTTTTTCAAGCTTTTCAAACAGCCTTGTTGCTCAACTTTGCGATACAATGAGCCCAACAGCATAACGCACAATAAATAGGGCAAAAATTGAAATTCTTTCGACCAATGAATGAGTGTCGTATAGTTGACCAAATATTGTTCAATCACAAAAAATACAAACAAAACCACAAGCAACATGAAAACAAAAAAAGCATCATTCAGTTTGTTGCCATAAAACAACAGCACACACAACGTGTAAAATAACAACTCAACTTGCAGAGTCCAATACAGTCCTATCATATGATTTTTGCCAAAAAAACTCTGCAACATGGTGGTATTGGCAAGAATTGTCGAGTTTTCTACAGGCACATGGATGAATTGGTACAAAACAATAATCAAAGCAAGTGAAACCCAATAGGCTGGATAGAGCCTAAAAAAACGTCGAATACTGAATTTTTTGATCGCTTTTAAACGATTATTACCTGTGAGGCTAGAAGGAATAACATAACCACTAATCAGGAAAAAACAAATGATGCCAATCCTGCCAAAATCAATTTGTTTGGAAATATCAGCCAAAAACGTACCATTTTGAGCAATACTTGGTATTTGTACAAAGCTTTCTGCCACGTGTTGCCAGACCACCAACAAAGCGGCAATCCCTCTCAAGGCGTCGATTGCAGCAAATCGCGATGGCAAGTGAGATGTTTTGTTCATTAAAGTTTTTTATAAATCGCGTCTATCGCGTTGGCACACTCTTCAATTGTAAAGCATTTTGGTAGTGACGTGTTGTTTTGGCTTAAATTGAGGTGTTTTATTTTTGCAACCAAATCCGCAGCATTATTGCAATCAAAGGTTTGCCCTAAAGGCGTGGTTGATGCAATCCAGCGCATACCTGAACCAGGCAAATCACTGACCAGTATATTTTTGCCAAAACTCAAAGCTTCTAATAAAACCATACCATAGGATTCTGCACGGTCATTGGATGGCAGGCAAAAGGCATCGCAACTTGCCAACAAGGCGTGTAATTTGTTGTACTCTAAAGGACCTGTTAGGCGAATGTTTTTGAGTTTATCTTTTTTAATTTGTGTTTCAAGCTGTGTTTGCAAGTCACCACTGCCAGTAATAATAAAACGAACATCTGGCAATAATTGTGCTGCTTGGAGCAATAATTTTTGATTTTTATAAAAGGTTAGTCGTCCAATATGGTAGATTTTTATTGCTGCGTTTTGCCATAAATTTTGTGCCCAATCTGAGTCTTCTTGGGTAAAAGATGGCACGAGCTTTTTTTGACCTAAAGGCACAATACGGCATTTATTTTTATATTTTGGCAAAATATTGGAGTGTTGCACGTATTCTTTTGTGCTGGCAATGACAACACGGGCTCGTTTCAAGAGCATTTTTTCCAAAGGCTTGAAAAAAAAATAAGCCACTTTCAAAAGCCACGACGAATGTTCAGTCACCATATCTGATTGCCATTGAATGACCCAAGGGATTTTTTTGGCTGATTTATTCAGCAATAAAAACAAAGCCGAAGGATTAGGCCACGAAATATGTATGACATCTGCTGTTGCTTGTTGTTGAATTTTGTTAAAAGTTTTATTCAAACCCAACATCAAGGGCGTGAACAACAAAGGCTTTAGGGTTTTTAATCGTATGACTTTAACATTATTAATGGTTTCATTCACTAACTTTGAGGTCAGAAATTTAAACCGATGGTTGTGAACCAAAACAACAACATCGTTGGTTTTTGCCTGTTGTTGAGCTAAATCGTCTAAATAATTTTCCATGCCGCCGTGAAAAGGCGGGTAATATTTGCCAATATGAACAATTCTCATAAATCCTTGTCGATGAGCTTTTTGTCCTTTAGTGCCTTATCAAGAATCGCCATTCTTTGGGTCAAGCGACGGATTTTTTTCTCTTGTTGAGTTCTTTGTACATCTTGGGAGAGCATTTTCAGTAAAATGATTGAAACCGCCAACACAAGAATAAGAGTAGGAGGATAATTGATACCCAAAGCATGAGCGATATCATTGGTGAGTTGAGGGAAAGCCGCTAGGGCAATGGCTAAAAAAGCCACAATCAACCACCAAATAGCAAAAGGTCCATGCAGGTGATCTTTTCTTACCATAATAAAGATGGTGATGGCAAGTATCGCACCAATCACTAAAGTGGTAATATTAGCAGTTGTATAATTCATTGGTTATTGGTTGTTTGTTTTTAATTTCTGTTTGTTTCTTTTATGTACGCCTGTTTTGGCAATGCAGAGGGTTGTGGTTTGTATCATGTATTTAAAAACCATCCACCACGAGTAGAAAATTTTCGATTTACCACTTTTTCTGTTTGTCATAGGCACTTCTATCTCGGTAATCTTCATGCCTGCTTTGGTCAACAACAACAGCACGCCCACATCTTGGTAATCAAGCAAGCTCGCTGATGTAGAAGACAGCACTCGCATTGCTTTTCGGTCATAAATACGAAAACCAGAAGTTAAATCTTCAATTTTTAGTTTGGTGATGGTCTTAAAAAACCACCATGCCGCCCTTTTAGGCTTGCTCAAGCGTTGAGTAAATGTGCCGATAACAACACTTGCCTGTGTTTCTTTTAAATGTTTCTTCAATGTTTTAACGCCATTGCTTAAATGTTGCCCATCGGCATCCATGGTTATCACATAGTCGTAACCATTTTTTAAAGCATAACGAATACCTGTTTGGGTTGCTCCCCATGCACCGAGCTGAATGGGCAAATTGATTAAATCAACACCTGTAGTCAATACTTTATCTTTGGTCTTGTCGGTTGAAAAATCATTCACTACCAAAATATTGTTGTGATTGTGCAACTGTAATTTTTCAATAACCGTTTGAATAGTCCTTTCTTCATTCAACGCAGGAATGACAATGAGTGCGTTCATTTAAAAAACATCTTTAATTAAGAGGCGTAATTTTATATGATGTGCAAATGAACTGCAAATCAGTAGCCCTTAGGCTGACATTTAATTGAATAATAGACCAAAAAACCACAAAAATATCGTTTTGCATGACATTTTTGATATTCGTGGTGGAGGAGAAAGACTGGCTTTATCCTTAACCCAAGCGATAAATGCCGACCTGTGTTTTGGCAAATGTAGCCCAAATAGTTTTGATTTAAGCCAAATGCACCACAACAAAAAGTACGATTTAGGGCTTAGACTTGAATTTCCAGGCTTGAAAACATGGGCACTTGCACGTTTATTCAAAAATAAAACCCATTTTCTAAAAGATTATGCCACGATTATTTACAGTGGCGTGATTTGCCCTTTGGCAATAAACAATCACCCGCAAGGAAAAAACATTTTTTATTGCCACACTCCGCCTCGATTTGTGTACGATAAATACCAACATTATATGCAGCAAAACTCCTTGCCCAAACGACTGGCACTCAAGCAACTCATTAAATGGTATCAACCGCAATACGAAAATGCAGTCAAGCAAATGGACACCATTCTTACCAACTCCAACTATGTGAAAGCTCGCATAAAAAAATACCTCAAACTTGATGCCCACGTGGTTTATCCACCCTGTGACACACAAAATTACCACAACCAAGCCGCTAATGGTTATTATTTATCTACTGCCAGACATGATAAATTAAAAAGAATTGATAAAATAATCGCCGCTTTCAAGCAGTTGCCGCAAAAAAAACTACTCATTTGTTCCAATGGCAGCCAAACAGAAAGTTTAAAAAAACAAGCCAGCCAGTGCCCAAATATTTCTTTTAGCGGGCAAGTTAGCGACAAAAAACTCAAAAACCTCATTGCCCAAAGTATTGCGACCATTTATATTCCAAAGGATGAAGACTTTGGCATGTCACCTGTTGAGTCAATGGCAGCAGGAAAGCCTGTAATCTGTAGCGGACACGGTGGGCCAACGGAAAGTGTTATCAATGGTCAAACAGGTCTTTATATTAATGAACAAAATATCACCCAAAGTTTGATTGCATGTCTGCAACAACTCGATACCAACAAAGCACACTCCATGCAAAAAGCCTGCCAAAATCAAGCCGCATTATTCGATGAAAAGATTTTTCAAAAAAAAATTCGACAGTATAGCCTCCCTCTTTAACAGCTTTTTTTAATCCAAAAATAATAGTCAGCCTCTTTTTGTTTGCGGCAGATTATTGCATGCCCAAATCGTTCGCACCAAACTTGCAAATCCAGTTCGGTGTGTTCATCCGTCGCAACAATCAGCAGTACTTGGTCTTTTGCCATAGTTTGTAAGGCTTTTTTGGTTAATAATAGCGGTTGTGGGCACATCTTGCCTTTGGCATCAACAAATTTATCATAAGGAACTATCATTGCCCAATTATATCATTTAAAATGCTCAACATGAAAGACTTAGAAAAAATACATATTCTTGGCATCTGTGGAACATTCATGGGTGGCGTCGCGGTTTTGGCTCGTTCAATGGGCTGCATCGTTAGCGGCTCGGATAAAAATGTTTACCCGCCAATGAGCACGCAACTTGAGAAAATTGGCATTAAAATGCATCAAGGTTATGATGATTCAGTGCTGGCGACTGAATTTAATGCGGTGATTGTTGGTAATGTCATGACCCGTGGCATGGAGGTTGTTGAATCATTGCTGGCATCCAAGCAAAACTATATTTCTGGACCTCAATGGCTTGGAGAGAATTTATTACGGCAAAAGAAAGTATTCGCGGTAGCAGGTACGCATGGAAAAACCACGACTTCTTCCATGCTGGCATGGATTTTGCAAGATAACCACCACTATCCTGGCTTTTTGATTGGCGGTGTGGCTCAAAATTTTGCCATATCAGCTCGCACGACTGCCAACGAATGTTTTGTTATTGAAGCCGATGAATACGACAGTGCCTTTTTTGATAAACGTTCAAAATTTGTCCATTACCATGCCAATATTGCCGTGCTCAATAACCTGGAATTTGACCATGCCGATATTTTTAAAGATTTAGATGCGATTAAAACTCAATTCCATCATTTTGTTCGCACCATTCCTAAAACGGGCACATTAATTGTCAATGATGAAGACAATAATCTCAAAGATGTTTTAAAAATGGGCTGCTGGACACCGGTTGTTCGTTTTGGTTTGTCCGATAAAGCAGATATTTGGGCAAAACCTCTCACCGCTGATTGTGCCACTTTTGAAATTTACCAGCAGCAGAAAAAAAAGGCGAAGATTTCATGGCACTTGACTGGTTCGCATAATATGCTGAATGCTCTAGCGGCCATGACCGCCGCACTTCAGCAAGGTGTATCCTTGCCTCAGGCGGCACAATCTTTGCAAAAATTTAAAGGCATCAAACGCCGTATGGAGTTTATTGGAGAAGTCAATGGGGTAAAAATTTATGATGATTTTGCCCACCATCCAACAGCGATTGCGACGACCCTCAAGGGGATAAAAAACAAAATAAACCAACAAAAATTAATTGCAGTATTTGAACCACGCAGTAATTCAATGCGTTCAGGAGCTCATGGCTTGCAATTACCCACAGCATTTACAGCAGCTGATTGTGCTGTGGTCATGAACGACACAACATTAAGCTGGGATGCGGCTGTCATTGAAAATTTGCAGGAATTAAATATTGCGACACCTTCTGATTTGCAGGAATTGTTCGCACTGTTGAAAAAAGAAGCCCAAGCTGATTGTACCGTTGTTTTTATGAGCAATGGTTCTTTTGCCAATGCCCCGCGATTGTTTTTACAAGCATTACAATGTTAGTTGCCTTTAATAAACCCTATCGCGTGTTGAGTCAATTTACCGACAAAAATGGTCGTGCGACTTTGGCTGATTATATTAAAATCAAGAAAATCTATAGCATTGGGCGTTTGGACTTTGATTCAGAAGGTTTATTATTGTTGACCGATGACGGCACACTCAAACACGCACTTGCCAACCCTATAAATAAGGTCGAAAAAACCTATCTTGTGCAAGCAGAAGGCATTGCTAAAAAGCCCGCTTTAAATCAATTGCAAACAGGTATTGTATTAAAAGATGGCAAAGCCAAAGCATTAAAAGTTAAGATGCTCTACAAACAACCGTCATTTGTGTGGAAACGCACGCCACCCATTCGTTCTCGCAAAAACATACCCACTTGCTGGTTAGAAATCACCATTAATGAAGGCAGAAACAGGCAAGTGCGTCGAATGTTGGCCCATGTTGGCTTGCCTGTTTTGCGTCTTATTCGCTTGTCAATAGGAGAATACAAGCTCAATGATTTGGCTGTTGGTGAACAGCAAGTGCTTACTTAACACGTTTGACACGCACCCCTCGCCCAAAACCATCGACATATAAAACCCAAGAGTTCATGGATTTTGGTTTGATGGTGATATTTGGATCCAGTCGTTTGGGAATATAAAAACTGGATTTTTCAGCTTGTTTCCAAACCTGACCATTGGCTAATTTGAAGATTTTCTTGCCACGCCAACCATTAAACTCGCCAATAATTTGTGATTGGATGGCAACACGCTCGGATTCTTCTTTTTTAAATCCCATATTTTGCCTTTTTTCTTGTTTTATAATTTCCTTTTTGGAACTTTCTATCCACGCTTAAATTTCCT
>CAZQMH010000103.1:0-9294 GCA_964594435.1 uncultured Alcanivoracaceae bacterium | reverse complement strand
AGAACTGCGACCAAAGCTGGAGAGCATGAATTTAGTCACAGGTGTAAGCCTAAAAGTGGCAGGCACCAGCGAAGAATCTGAGAAAGCCAACAAATCACTTGGTGCGGCATTACCCATCGGCATGATTTTATTGCTCATGTTTTTGTTGATTGAATTTAACTCTTTTATAAAAGTCATCATCATTTTGATAACCATACCATTGGCTTTTGCAGGCGTGCCTTTGGGTTTGTTATTAACCAATACCACCTTTGGCTTTACCGCAATATTGGGCGTTTTGGCATTAATTGGGATTGTGGTCAACAATGCCATTGTTTTGTTAGACTTAATCAAAAAAAATCTCATCAAAAAAATTGCTTTTCAACAAGCGATAATTGATGCCGTAAAACGTCGTGCTCGCCCCATATTGTTGACCACCATAACTACGGTTGCGGGTTTGTTTCCTTTGGTCATCACCAAAAGCACGTTGTGGCCGCCGCTGGCGTGGACCATAATATCTGGTCTCATGGTTTCCACTTTTATGTCATTATTGGTTGTTCCTGCCATGTATTTCTTGTTGCTAAAAAGAAAAGAAAGCAATAATTGTTAATTTAGGCTGACTTGTAAAGCAAGCGATATACCGTTAGAATGCGCCTCTAACAAAGAATATATTTTTATGAAGCACCAGACAATCAAAATCGCCATCATAGCCGCTGAGGATTCGGGTGATTTATTGGCAGCAGATTTAATGCACAATTTAAGCACAAAGCATGAAAATATTGAGTTTATTGGTGTGGGTGGAGCAAAAATGCTGGCAGCGGGTTTAAATCTCATTGCCGATAACAAAGAATTTGCCATCATGGGGATTGCCGAAGTCGTTAAGAAGTTGCCACGACTGCTAAAGCTAAGAAAATACATTGTTAATCAAATTTTAAAAGCACAATGCGATTTATTTATTGGTGTTGATGCACCAGATTTGAATTTTCCGATTGAAAAAAAATTAAAAAAACACAAAATAAAAATCATTCACTACGTCAGCCCCTCTATTTGGGCATGGCGACCTAAACGTGCCATAAAGATTAGCCAAATTACCGATCTGGTATTGACCTTGTTTCCTTTTGAACCACCGTATTATCAGAAAAGTGGTGGCAATGCCGTGTTTGTTGGTCACCCCTTGGCGGACAGAATAGAGCTAAAAATTGACAAAGATAAGGCAAAAAGCGACTTAAATTTAAAGCAAAACAGCCCCGTATTGGCTCTGTTACCAGGTTCTCGTAACAATGAACTCAAAGCACACACCACGCTTTTTTTGCAAGCCGCGGAAAAATTAAGACGACAAAACCCTGATTTACAAATCGTGTCGGCGAATACCAGCGAGGAAAAAATAAACTTTATCCGCTCAAAAGCCGCCGCTTTAGGCATAGAAGTGCTGTTTTTTAACGATGCGACAAAAGTGCTAAAAGCAGCTAATATGGCATTATTAGCCTCAGGAACTGTCGCCTTGGAAGCAATGTTGTGCAAAACAGCAATGGTTGTTGCCTACAAAATATCACCGATAACCTACGGTATCGTCAAAACATTTAACATGATGTTATTGCCTTATTATTCCTTACCCAATGTCATGTATGAAGGTTTTTTAGTGCCAGAAGTCATGCAAAAAGACTTAACCGTTGACCGATTGTACCAAGAACTAACCCAATTATTGCATCCCAATAAATTGTGTAAATTGCAACAAGAATTTTTAACCATGCATAAACAACTACAGAGCAATAACCACAACGCCTGCCATTATGTTTGGGAATTTATCAAAAACAACAAAATCATCCCTACTCAAAAGCATGAACAAACTAAGGAACAAAACGATGACTAGCAACAAAAAATTAATTGCTGGTGTTGATGAAGCAGGTCGTGGGCCTCTGGCAGGACCGGTGACGGTTGCGGCGGTTATTTTAAAAAAGCCTGTTGCTGGGCTGAATGATTCAAAAAAACTATCTGAGAAAAAACGCCAGCAACTAGAACCGCTCATAATAAAACACGCTTTGGCTTATGCTGTGGTGCATATTTCGGTGGCTACAATTGAAGAAATAAACATCTTGCAAGCCAGTTTGTTGGGAATGCAACAAGCAGTAGCGGCGTTATCCGTGTCAGCAGATGAAGTTTTGGTTGATGGCAATAAATGCCCTGATTTTTCTGTTCCAGCTTCGGCAATAGTTGGCGGTGATGGTAAGATTGCCCAAATTTCAGCAGCTTCCATCTTGGCAAAAAATGCACGCGATAGATTAATGGTGGCGATGGCAGAAAAATATCCGCACTATGGTTTTGAAAAACACAAAGGCTATGGCACCGCCTACCATTTGCAACAATTAAAAATTCATGGACCGTGCCCACAACACAGAAAAAGCTACGCACCTGTGCAAAAATTACTGCAAATGGAATTATTTTAAATATTATCGTTTAAAAATAGAGAATTATCTTTGCAATAGAGCATTAAAACAAGTAAAATCCGCCGGCTATGAAACAACTACCAGATAAAATTGCTCTAGACAAGGCAGTTCATGGACAAAGATGTTACCAAGGAGAAGTGAAATTAAAACAGATGGTTCGGTTAAAAGACTTGTTAGCAGATGATGCAGGTTCGGCTGAATTTTCTATTCAATTTGGCAAAGCGGTAAAATTGCTGGGCAAGGCTCAGATTAAAATAAAGACGAATTTGCCTTTGATTTGTACCATCAGTGCAAAAAAGTTTTTGCTGCCAATTGAGATTAATACAACCATAGGTTTTATTGATGATTTGGCTTATGAAGCATTTTTGTCAACAGGTATGGAGGCTTCGTGGGTAGAAAATGGTGTTGTCAAACCATTGGATTTAATTGAGGATGAGTTGATACTGGCTGTACCTGATGCACCCTTTGATGAAAATATCGAGACGGATATTTCAGAAAATAGCAATGAAAAAGAAATATCGCAACCGATAAGTAACCCATTTGCGGTATTAAAGAGTTTAAAATAGTGTAACAGCTCACCCCGTCATTCCTGCGTAGGCAGGAATCCCTACGGTGAAGTGCTTTATATTTATCATACATTGGTAATTATTATTTTGCGATTGCCGCCTTCGCGGCAATGACGTTGGATGTGAGCAGTTACAAAATAATTTGAAATAGTTTAGAAATAGTTTAGCAACAGATTGAAATAGTTTAATAATTTTGGAGAAAAAACCATGGCTGTACAAAAAAGTCGTAAAACACCATCAAGAAGAGGCATGAGACGTTCTCATGACAGTTTAAAAGCCCGCACATTATCGACAGATAGTGAAAGTGGTGAAATTCATATTCGTCATCATGTAACTGCTGAGGGTTACTATAAAGGTCAAAAAGTCATTGATATGGCTGATGACTTTGTTGAAGACGAAGACTAAAGTTCTTTTAGTGATAGACAGGAAACGGAGTTGTGGTTCACCAAAGCTCCGTTTTTTTATGGAAGATAACGACCTCAATTCGGTCTAATAAGTAGCATGCAAACACAAACAAAACTTGAAAACAACCCCACCGTTACGCTTGCCGTAGATTTGATGGGTGGCGATGATTATCCAGATATTCGCTTTGAAACGGTGCTGGCTTTATTAAAAGCACAAGAAAATATAAATTTTAGAGTATTTGTCTCCAAAAGTTATTTAGAAACGATTATTGCCAAAACGCTGCCTTTAGACAAAAAACGTATCGTTTTTATTGCCTGTGAACGCTCGGTCTCAATGGCGGAATCGCCTTTTAGTGCCCTGCGACAAAAGCGAAAATCCAGCCTTTCCCAAGCGATTAAAGATGTGGCTGATAATAATTCCGACATTTGTGTAACTGCTGGCAATACCGGTGCAATGGTAGCATTGTCCAAACATTGGTTCAATGCTTTGGTCGATTGTGAAAAGCCTGTATTAGCCACCTTGTTGCCCAGTCGTGCAAAACGCACTTTGTTATTAGATGTCGGAGCAACCATTGAGGCAAGTGCGGATGATTTGTACACGTTTGCTCGACTAGGAAGTGCCTGGCAGAATGTGCTATTTGGGGTTGAAAAACCAGAAATTTGTTTGTTAAATGTCGGTTTGGAACAAAACAAAGGCGTGGATGCGGTCAAACAAGCTGACGTTATGCTAAAAGAATCGGATTTAAACTACAAAGGTTATTGTGAAGGTTCGCATTTATTTAAGGGCTATGCAGATGTTGTTTGTTGTAATGGCTTTGTTGGCAACATAACATTGAAGTCATGTGAGGCGATGGCATCTTTCATTAAAAACGAAAGTGATGACCCCACAAAAAGTACTATCTGGCAAAAAATAAAAAAAGGTATGCGAATAGTGGAGCCAGATAAGTATAATGGTGCCTTACTTTTAGGGTTTGATGGTTTGGTGGTTAAAAGTCACGGTGCGTGCAATGCTCAATCTTTTGATGCCGCCCTGCACCAAGCTTTTAATATGGCTCAACAACCAATTATCGAGAAAATGACAAAAATACTGGAGAATAATTAAATGACAATCTATTCCAAAATTATAGGCACAGGTCGCTATTTGCCTGAGAAAATCTTAACCAATGCCGATTTGGAAAAAATGGTCGATACCGATGACCAGTGGATTGTTGAACGCACAGGCATAAAAGAAAGACACATAGCAGCCGACAACCAATACACTTCAGATTTGGCGTATGAAGCCTCAATAAAAGCCTTAAAAGCAGCCGGCATAAAAGCCGATGATTTGGATATGATTGTGGTCGGTAGCACCACGCCTGATTTGATTTTTCCAAGTACAGCGTGCATTTTACAAAGCAAACTCGGATGCTTGGGTATCGCCGCATTTGATGTCAATGCCGCCTGTAGTGGTTTTATTTTTGCCCTAAGTGTCGCTGATAAATACATAAAATCGGGCACACATAAAAACATATTAGTGGTGGGTGCAGAAACATTAACTCGAATTGTCAATTGGAAAGACCGTGCCACCTGCGTGTTATTTGGCGATGGTGCAGGAGCCGCAGTCATTACAGCCAGCAAAGAAGCAGGAATTTTATCCACCCATATTCACGCCAATGGGGATTATGGCGATTTGTTAACCTCAAACAAAGGCCCTTCACGTGGTTTTGATGATGCTACAGGTGAAATAGCCATTGGCATGAAAGGCAATGAAGTTTTTAAAGTGGCAGTAAAAACTTTGGGCAGAATAGTTGATGAAACCCTGCAACACAATAATATGCAAAAATCAGATATTGATTGGTTAGTGCCACACCAAGCAAATTTACGTATCATCACCGCTACCGCAAAAAAATTAAAAATGGACATGAAAAATGTTATTGTGACCGTCGATAAAACAGGCAACACATCCGCCGCTTCGGTACCGATGGCATTGGATTATGGCATTAGAAGTGGCAAAATAACATCAGGACAAACCGTACTGCTGGAAGCTTTTGGTGGTGGTTTTACTTGGGGTTCGGCTCTGCTCAAACTTTAAATAATATTTTTAGAGACAAAATTATGAAAAATCTCGCTTTTGTATTTCCTGGTCAAGGTTCGCAATCTGTTGGCATGTTGGCAGATTTGTATGAGAATTATCCGCAAATTCAGCATTATTTTGCCCGGGCAAGTGATGTGTTAGAACTGGACTTATGGGAAATTATAAGCACCGATGCACAAAACCAATTAAACAAGACCGAATTTACTCAGCCAGCTTTATTAACGGCATCGGTTGCAATTTGGCATTTGTGGCAAGAAAAATCCAACATAAAACCCTTATACCTCGCAGGTCATTCACTTGGCGAATATTCTGCTCTGGTTTGTGCGGGTGCTTTGGGATTGGAAGATGCTGTAGGTTTGACCCACAAACGTGGACAATACATGCAAGCCGCAGTGCCTCAAGGAGCTGGAGCAATGGCAGCCATCATCGGACTGAGCGATGAAGAAGTCATCAACGTTTGCAAAGAGGACGGTGTCAGTGCTGCCAATTTTAACGCCCCAGGGCAAGTGGTTATTTCAGGTACAAAACAAGCGGTTGAACAAGCCAGTAATTTGGCCAAAGAAGCTGGAGCAAAAAGGGTCATGCCATTACCCGTTAGTGTGCCATCGCATTGTGAGCTCATGCGAGAAGCTTCAGAACAACTGGCGCAAGATCTTGAGACAATTGACATTAAAACACCCCAAATACCAGTTTTACACAATGTGGATGCCAAACCACACCAATCACCAGAAAAAATTAAGCAATTGTTAGCAGAACAACTGTACAAAAGTGTATTATGGACACAAACCAACCAGTATTTTGCCGATAAACATATTGATACCATCGTTGAATGCGGAGCCAATAAAGTCTTAGCAGGATTGGCAAAACGCTTTAACCGCAAATGGAATATTTATAATTTAAGTACAAGTAAAGGCTTTGAAAAAGCCCTCACATTAGGTAAGAATAATGAAAATTGATTTAAATGCACAAATAGCTTTGGTCACAGGGGCATCACGTGGAATTGGTGCGGCAATCGCCCAAACCTTAGCCCAAAGTGGAGCTTATGTTGTCGGTACAGCCACCAGTCAGAGTGGGGCGGATGCAATTTCTACACGATTAGGCGAACAAGGCTATGGCATGGTTTTGGATGTCAGTTGTGCCGATTCTATCGCTAATTTAATGGCTGAATTAAAGTCTGCAAAGAAACTGCCCACAATTCTCGTTAATAATGCGGGTGTCGCTAAAGATAATTTATTGATGCGTTTAAAGGATGATGAATGGGATTTTATCATGGATACTAATTTGAAATCTGTTTATCGCATGAGTAAAGCCTGTATTCGCCCCATGATGAAAGCCAAAAAAGGTCGCATTATTACCATCGGTTCTGTTATTGGCTCAATGGGCAACCCAGGACAAAGCGTTTATGCAACAGCAAAAGCGGGTTTAATTGGCTTTAGCAAATCATTGGCTAAAGAAATAGGTTCACGTAATATCACGGTGAATGTCATCGCTCCAGGATTTATTCAAACGGATATGACCAAAGACATGAATGAAGAAAACAAAGCCGCTTTGATGAAAGATGTGCCTCTTGGACGTTTAGGCCAAGCCCAAGATATAGCCAATGCCGTTTTATTTCTTGCCTCAGACTTAGGGCAATATATCACTGGCGAAACTCTGCATGTCAATGGCGGCATGTACATGAGCTAAATTTGCATTTGGGATTAAAGTAATGGTATTTTCACTGCCTGGGTTTGACCTGGTTTTATTATAACCATAATTTTAATAAAGACTTTGTTGTGTTTTTCGACCAGTTCGACATTAAGCACATAAGAAAAAACAATGTTTATTAACTTCTCATAATCTAAGTTTATGCGTTTTTTTATTTTGCCTGTTTTGAAGTTTAATTTAATCAAATCAAAAGCTTTGCTTTCCCCCGTTCTAAAGGACTTGTCTCTAGATTGAAGAAACCACAGGTGCCTGTCGTCTATAATAAATTTGCTGAAATGACGACTATTGAACTGACAAAATACTTTTCCTTTAGTATTCATTAACTGAAATTCGTGTTCATGATGCCCGCTTTTTTTGCATGTTTATTTACACAATATACAAGGAATGTGCTAGCCTGAATATTTCATGCAAGAATGGAATTTATGGGAAAAATGGCAAAATAGATTGGATAAATATCGCTTCATACCTAGTTATTCTTAGGTTGTAAGCGATTTTATTCAAGATATGAAGCCATTTTTTTCATAAAACCATTCATGTACAAACTGTAACCGTAACAATGTTGAACTAAGCAATTGAAATATATAATAAATATGCCTGTTTTATGCCGCTTGTATGAAATATTCAGGCTAGCAGGCAGGTCAAAAAAACATTTTTCTACTAACATAGCATAACTGCCATAAACACTGATTAATTTTTGTTTCCAATTGTATTTCCCACGGCAGGTTAACTGACAATTTCGTGCAAAATTTGTATCGTCCACCTGTTCCGCCAAGCTCAGTTGACTCTTATTTTTTTTTAAAGCCTTCGTTTTTTTTAAAATTTTCATTGCTTCAGCACTTCGACAGCCCTTCAAGTTGCAAATTCCGAATTGAAACACGATTATAGCACAACTCATTAAGCTGAATTTGGCAAAGTTCCAGGAAACAACGAAAATTTAACATTTAGGTGAATAAATGAAATAGTTGTTGACAACTATTAAAGAGTTAGTAGAATGAAATTAGTATATACGATAAGAGTAGTACGTATATAGCTATTAACTAACTTATATTTTGGAGAAAAAAATGAAAACAAAACGTAATCCTATTGCAATTGCAATAAAACGAGCGTTGTTCGCAGGTGTTATCGGCTCATTGGCCTTTAATTCTGTAGGCTTTGCTCAAACAGAAAAAGATGATAATGATGTCGTCGAAATTGAAAAGCAAGAAGTCACAGGAACTCATATCAAAAGATCCGATATGGAGGGAGCACTGCCTGTCACTATAATAACGCGTGAACAAATTGAACTCAGCGGTGAAAGCAGTGCGGCAGATTTAATTCGTGGCATGACATTTAACTCCACAGGATCGTTTCGTCCACAATCAGGTAGTTCTGCCCAAGGAGCTTCAACCGTCAGTTTAAGAGGGCTGGGTTCGAACCGTACATTGGTGCTGGTTGATGGTCGAAGATTGCCAAAATCACCAGCAATAGGTTCGGCACAAGATTTAAGTGTTATCCCAATGGGAGCTATTGAGCGGATTGAGATATTATCAGATGGTGCGTCGGCTATTTACGGTTCTGATGCTATTGGCGGCGTTATCAATATTATCACCCGCAGTGATTACCAAGGTTTTGAAATGACACTAGGTGGAGCCGAGGTGAGCATTCCTGCCAATGGCGGGGAAAGAGAAGAGGGCTCGATTGTGTTTGGGGCAGCCAGTGACACTTCTAGCCTAATTGCAGGGGTTTCGTGGAATAATCGAGAAATTATTTTCTCTCGTGATTTACCTTGGAATACGCCTGGTGCATCTATTTATGGAAACAGTTTTACGACTTTAGATGCCAATGGCAATGATAATTTTAACTGGCAAACTCTTGGAGACTGTGATTTTCCAGGTACAGGGTATTTTATTTTAGGGCAAAGATGTGCCTATGATTATAACTTGGTGGCAGCAGATGAAGCGGCAACAGCCAATAAATCGCTGTATTTAAAAGCTCGCCATGACATAAATGAAAACTGGAAAATATGGGCAAACTCGTCCTTCAACCAATCAAAATCATTTGGTCGTTATGCCCCCGTTCCTGATAGCAGTTTCTTTTCAACGCCATTGACGGCAAACAGTCCCAATAACCCAACCAATCCTAAC
>CAZQMH010000102.1:0-9338 GCA_964594435.1 uncultured Alcanivoracaceae bacterium | reverse complement strand
TGATAATATCGACCAACGCAGTCACTCTACCCAATTAAAAAATGGTGCCAAAGTCGTATTTTTGCCGAAGAAAACCCGTGGCGATAATGTTCAAACCTTCATCACACTTGATTTAGGCAATGAAAAAGACTTACACAACTTAGCCACCGTGGCTGATATTACCGGTTACATGTTAAATCGTGGCACCAAAAAACATGACCGTGAACAATTTCAAGCCGAATTGGACAAACTCAAAGCCAATGTTGGCGTTTATGGCAGTGCAACAGGTGTGAATATTTCGATAAAAGTCAACAAAGATAACTTGCCTAAAGTACTCGACTTGGTTGATGAAATGCTGAAACAACCTCGTTTTGATGCCAAAGAGCTGGAAATTGTCAAACAAGAACAAATTGTCGCTCTAGAACAACAAAAACAACAGCCACAATCACAAGTATTTAGACAGTTGTCACGTTATTTATCACCTTATCAACCTGGTCATCCAAAATACAAGATGTCGATTGATGAAGAAATTGCCGCCATAAAAAAGCTGACAGTTGAAGATTTAAAAGCATTTCATCAACGCTTTTATGGCATGCAAGATGCGGATATTGCATTGGTCGGTAATTTTGATGAAAAAACGCTCAAGCAACAGCTGAATCAATTGTTCGGCGCATGGCACAGCAAGGTCAAATACCAAAGGGTTGCCAATCAGGTCGCTTCTGTCGATAGTGTAAATAAATTTATCGACACGCCAGATAAAGCGGGTGCGGCTTTTGCAGCCATGATGAAGTTAAAGATGAATGACAACCACCCAGATTATCCTGCACTGGTTATGGCAAATCAAATATTTGGTGGCGGTTTTATCTCCAGTCGTTTGGCCAACAGATTGCGTCAAAAAGACGGTTTGAGTTACGGTGCTGGCTCCTGGTTTAATGCCAGTGGCTATGATGAATACGCGACCTTTGGTGCTTATGCCATCTGTGCTCCTGAAAATTTAGCTAAAGTTGAAATAGGCTTTAATGAAGAGCTCGATAAAGTCATTAAAAAAGGCTTCACCCAACAAGAACTAGATGATGCCAAAAAATCCATGCTGGAAAACAACAAACTAGACCGTGCCAAAGACAATCGTTTGGTTTATGCACTTGCCAGCAATCTTGATTTAGGCAGAACCATGGCTTGGGACAAAGCATTTGAAGAAAAAATCAAAAAACTAAGCCTCTATGATGTCAATAATGCGGTTAAGAAATATTGGTCAAAAGACAAAATTTCTATCATGAAAGCAGGTGATGCCAAAAAAGCCATGCAGGATAAATAGGAAACTGTACAGAAAACATAAAAAAAGGAGCGGCTATCAGCTCCTTTTTCAGTTATGGGATTTGGAAATCAGGTCTTTGCTTGATTAGCCACCGCATGTGTCGCTTTGGCAATCGCGTCTTTATCACCCAGATAATAATGTTTCACCGCTTGCAAATTGTCATCCAATTCATAAACCAACGGCACACCAGTTGGGATATTCAGTTTCAATATTTCCTCATCACTGACATCATCCAAATATTTAACCAAAGCCCGCATGGAATTTCCATGTGCTGCAATGATGAGTTTTTTGCCCGCTTTTAAATCAGGTACAATCACATCTTGCCAAAAGGGTATAACACGTTTATAGGTATCCGCCAAACATTCACCTAAGGGAATTTCTGCTTTCGATAAACTGTGGTATTTTCGCTCATTGGCACAATTTCTCTCATCATCCCAGTCTAACAAAGGTGGTGGCGTGGCATAACTTCTACGCCAAATCAAAACTTGCTTATCGCCGTATTTTTTTGCCGTTTCCGCCTTGTTCAAACCTTGCAATGCACCATAATGCCGTTCATTCAGCTTCCATGACCGTTGCACAGGAATCCACATCTGATCCAAACCCTGTAAGGCAATCCATAAGGTCCGAATGGCTCTTTTTAGCACCGAAGTATAGGCTTTATCAAATTCATAGCCTTCTTGTTTGAGAATTTCACCGGCACTTACGGCTTGGGCTATGCCGTTTTCGGTCAAATCAACATCCGTCCAACCGGTAAATCTATTGGCTAAATTCCACTCACTTTCGCCATGTCTAAGCAATACTAATTTTATCATCAAAAAATCCACTTGTAAGAACCTGCATTATACCATTTATTAGCCAAACTCCTACGGCTTGTCAGAAATTTCCTACAATCACCAAGACTTTTGCCAATAGATTGCACGTAACAATTGTTTACAATGGTGGCATATTAAATAACAAAGGGGAAAAATCATGAGACAAGGTCACATTATGGCATTACTAAACGAATCGCAGGATTCACACTTAAAGATGCAAGTTAAACTTTTGCAAAAGTCCTTATTGCAATTATCTTTTTGTAAAGATATTGATAGAATTATGCTTTTTAAAAGCATGATGAAATCACTGCATATTGCCCAAATAGCACTGAAAAACCAACAACTAAAACAATCGGAGGTTCAACATGACCACTAATATCGACACCATTCTGCAAGAAATTGAACAAATCATTGCCAAAATTGGTAATTACGACATCGGCAAATTGCAATTATCCGAACAAGGCAGAAAAGAACTCACCGACTTGTTTTACAAAAAAGTCTTTTTTGCCAAGGCTCTGCAGTTAAGAAAAAATAAAACTGGCAGTTGAGGATTGGCAGATGTTACGGGAATCGAGAAAACTGAAAAATCTGTTTTTTATTGATTAAAAACGTTTTTTCATTAATCCCGCTTGATAATTAGTTATAATACCCTTTCGTTTTACTGGGTTTTCAATAGTTTTATCTCTACCCAAGTAAATTTTACCACAAAACAAGGGTAACGATGTGACATCTTGGATAAAAACACAGCAGCAATCAGCACAATTTTTTGGTTCTAATTCCAGCTATTTGGAATCGTTTTACGACGATTATCTGGTCGATAGAAACAGTGTTTCGCAAGAACTGCAAGCCATTTTCGACAAACTAACAGACAACACCGGCAAAGATATTCGCCATTTGCCAATTTTGCAACAATTTGAAGCCGCCGCATTATTGCCACCGATGGCAGAAGCGGTCATGCATTCAGCACAAGACATGCAAAAGGAAGCTGCTGTTTTGCGGTTAATTAATTCCTACCGAGTCGCGGGTCATAAACAGGCAGATGTTGACCCAATACATTATCGCCAACGTCCCGCAGTACCTGATTTGAACCCCAAATACCACAACTTAACCGAAGATGATATGCAAACCGTATACTCAACGGGTTCATTGGTTGCTAAGGACAGGATGAAATTAGTTGACATTATTGCCTTATTGCAAAACACCTACACCAAGCATGTTGGTTACGAATACATGCACATCAACGACATTGAAGAAAGGGAATGGATTCAGCAACGAATTGAGGCAGTTCAGGATAAATTCCCTGCCGACGATGATGAAAAACACCGCCTACTAGAAGAACTGACCAAAGCCGAAGGCATGGAGCGTTACTTGCACACCAAATATGTTGGGCAAAAACGCTTTTCACTCGAAGGTGGCGACAGTTTAATTCCGCAATTGTACGAATTAATTCTGCACAGCGGCAAACAAGGCGTAAAAGAACTGATAATCGGCATGGCTCATCGTGGTCGCCTGAATGTCTTGGTCAATACATTGGGCAAATCGGCACAAGATTTATTTAAAGAATTTGATGGCATATACGAAAAAGAATACGACAATGTGCATTCAGGTGATGTCAAATACCACATGGGATTTTCTGCCGATATTCCGACCGAAGGCGGCGATGTGCATGTAGCATTAGCCTTTAATCCGTCACATTTGGAAATCATTAATCCTGTTGTTTTGGGTTCTTCCAAAGCTCGTGAATTTCGACGCAACAATGCTGAAATCGGCAAAGAGGTCTTTCCCGTTCTGATTCATGGTGATGCGGCAATTGAGGGACAAGGCGTCAATATGGAATTATTCAACATGTCGCAAGAAGATGGCTATTATGTCGGCGGCACATTGCATATTGTCATCAATAACCAAATCGGCTTTACCACCACTCATGCCTTGGATCAAACCATCCCAGGTTATTGCACCGAAGTGGCAAAAATGGTACAAGCCCCAATTTTTCATGTCAATGGCGATGACCCAGAGGCGGTGGCTTATATCACCAAGATGGCGGCAGATTTTCGACAAAAATTTAAAAAAGATGTGGTTATTGATTTGGTCTGTTATCGCCGCCACGGTCACAATGAAGCCGATGAGCCTGCCGCCACTCAACCCATCATGTATAAAATCATCAAAAAACACCCAACGCCTCGTCAAATTTATGCGGATAAATTGATAAAGGAAGGGACGATTTTTAAAGAACATGCCGACATGTTGATTGAAGGCTATCGTGACTCATTAGATGAAGGTCGTCCGGTGGTTGAAATGTCAAAAGCCATGCAGAAAGATGAGCACCATGTCGATTGGACGCCCTATTTAAATGGTGATTTGCGTGAAAAAGTCGATACCACCATCTCACAAGCCGACTTTGAACGCTTAGGGCAAGCTATAACCACTTTACCCGAACACTTCAAACCGCATAATCGCATTAAGAAAATTTACCAAGACCGAGTTAAAATGCTCAAAGGTGAAATAAAAATGGACTGGGGTTTTGCCGAAACGCTCGCCTATGCCAGTATTTTAAATGATGGTTACCAAATTCGTATTGACGGACAAGATTCGCAACGCGGTACTTTTTTTCATCGCCATGCCGTCATTCATAATGTCACCCAAGACGAATCTTATATGCCTTTAAAAAGCCTTGAAAAGGGCAATGCCCGCATTTCAATCATAAATTCGGTTTTATCAGAGGAAGCGGTTTTGGCCTTTGAATACGGCTACGCCACCTCAGAACCCAACGCCTTAATTGTGTGGGAAGCTCAGTTTGGTGATTTTGCCAATGGTGCACAAGTCGTTATTGACCAATTCATCTCCTCTGGCGAAGCCAAATGGGGCAGGTATTGTGGTTTGGTTATGTTTTTACCGCATGGTTTTGAAGGTCAAGGCCCCGAACATTCATCGGCTCGATTAGAGCGTTATTTGCAACTATGTGCCGTTGACAATATGCAAGTGTGTATGCCAACCACTCCCGCACAAATGTTTCACTTATTGCGGCGGCAAATGCTACGCAAAGTCCGCAAGCCGCTGATTGTTATGACACCAAAAAGCCTGTTGCGTTACAAAGGAGCGGCTTCTGAACAATCACAACTGACCCAAGGCGAATTTCAAAATGTCATTCCTGATAGACGAGTTGCCAATGATAAGGTTGAGCGTGTGATTTTATGTTCTGGCAAAATTTATTATGACATCATTAACGAACTAGAAGCCAATCCAGATGAAAAAGTGGCGGTTTTACGAGTCGAGCAGTTATACCCTTTTCCACGTAAATTATTAATCAGTTACATCAACAACTACAAAAATTGCACCGTGTTCATTTGGTGCCAAGAAGAACCCATAAATCAAGGTGCGTGGTTTCAAATACGTCACCACTTAAAATATTGCATAAAAAATCATAAGCATGGCAATAAATTTTTGCATTTTGCTGGCAGACCTCATTCGCCCTCCCCGGCGGTAGGCTCGTCTAAAGCCCATGCGAAACAACAAAAACAATTAGTTCACGAAGCCATTAATGGGTTACGTGGTTCCAACATCGATGCGGAGTAAAAAATGAGTATTGAAATTAAAGTCCCTGTTTTACCAGAATCAGTAGCAGATGCCACGGTGGCGACATGGCACAAACAACCTGGAGATTTTGTCTCCAGAGATGAGAATATTGTCGATTTAGAAACCGACAAAGTGGTTTTGGAAGTTCCTGCTCCTGCCGATGGTTTTTTAAAAGAAATTATTCAAGGCGAAGGAGAAACAGTCCTGTCAGATCAAGTTTTAGCTAAATTTGAAGAAGGTGAAGCACCAGCTGACCAAACCAAGCAAGACGTTGCTGCTAAAACCACACCATCTGATACTGTTGCCACAACAAAAACTCAAGCCGTTGTTACCAAAGCAGCAACATCCACAGCAGGTGCTTCACCCGCTGCTCGAAAAATTATGAGCGAGAACGACCTCGATGCCTCGCAAATTACTGGCACAGGACGTGGTGGCAGAATTACCAAACCCAATGCCTTGGATGCAGCCAACACACCAGCAACCGAGCGTGTGCCAATGAGTCGTTTACGCCAAATGGTTGCCAATCGCATGATACAAGCCCAATCAACAGCAGCCATGCTCACTTCTTTTAATGAAGTAGACTTACATGCCGTCATGGCGATTCGGAAAAAATACAAAGAAGAATTTATTGCCAAACACGGTGTCAAACTTGGCTTGATGTCGTTCTTTGTCAAAGCAGCGACCGAGGCATTAAAAAAATTCCCAATCATCAATGCCGCAACCGAAGGCACAGACATTATTTATAACAAAAACCACCATATCGGCATTGCCGTGGCTTCACCTCGTGGCCTGGTTGTACCCGTCTTAAAATACACCGACAACATGGGTCTGGCTGATATTGACCGACAAATCATGGATTATGCCATTGCCGCACGTGATGGCAAACTTGGCATGGATGACCTGCAAGGCGGAACCTTTACCATAACCAATGGTGGAACCTTTGGCTCATTGATGTCAACACCAATTTTAAATGCACCACAAAGTGCCATTTTGGGCATGCACACCATTAAACAACGCCCTGTTGTGGTCGATGGTGAAATTGTGGCACGCCCAATGATGTATATTGCCTTGACTTATGACCACAGAATTATTGATGGTAAAGATGCGGTTTTATTTTTAGTTGCACTCAAAGACGCACTGGAAGACCCAGCTCGTTTATTGCTAAATCTTTAGGAGAAAAACATGTCAGAACTTTATGATGTTGTCGTTATTGGCGGCGGACCTGGTGGTTATGTTGCCGCTATTCGTTGTGCTCAATTAGGTTTAAGCACTTTATGCGTGGATAATTTTATTGGCAAAGATGGCAAAGCCGCTTTGGGCGGAACCTGCTTAAATGTGGGTTGCATTCCTTCAAAAGCCTTGCTTGATTCCTCTAAAAACTTCGCTCACATGCAGCATGATTATAAAAATCATGGCATCAGTTTTGAAAATGCAGCCATTGATGTAAAAACCATGATTGCTCGCAAAGATGCCATTGTTAAACAATTTACCGGCGGTATTGCTGGTTTATTTAAAGCCAATAAAGTTAAAGCCGCACATGCCACAGCAACAATTATGGCAAATGGCGAAATACAACTCAGCCAAGGCGATAAAGTCACAACCGTACAAGCCAAAAACACCATCATTGCCACAGGCTCAACTCCTTTTTCCATTCCCAATGTTAGCATTGACAATGAGCTTATTGTTGACAATGCTGGGGCTTTGAATATTGATGATGTGCCGGCAAAACTCGGTATTATAGGCGCAGGTGTAATTGGTCTTGAAATGGCAAGTGTTTGGGGACGTTTGGGTTCACAAATTGTTATTTTTGAGGCTATGGATACTTTGTTGGCAGCAGCTGACAAAGATATTGCCAAAGTCGCAGGACGTGAATTTAAGAAACAAAAGATGGATATACGTCTCAAAACATTCGTCAAAGCCGCCCAAATTGTTAATGGCAAAGTTGAAGTGACTTATGAAAAGGCTGGAGAACAGTCAACAGAAACCTTTGATAGGTTACTGGTAGCGGTTGGCAGAAAAGCCAATACCGAAGGTTTGCTTGGTGATAATTGCGGTGTTGAATTAACCGACCGTGGGCAAGTGAAAGTCAATGACTTGTGCCAAACAACGGCAGCAAATATATGGGCAATTGGTGATGTTGTGCGTGGCCCGATGCTGGCTCACAAAGCATCGGAAGAAGGCATTGCTGTGGCTGAACGCATAGCAGGACAACATGGTCACATTGACTTTAACACCGTTCCTTGGGTTATTTATACCGAACCTGAATTAGCATGGGTCGGAAAAACAGAACAACAACTCAAAGATGAAGGCACAGAATACAACGTTGGTACCTTCCCTTTTGCCGCGATTGGTCGAGCTGTTGCCATGAATCAACCCCAAGGCATGGTAAAATTATTAGCTGATAAACAAACCGACACCTTGCTTGGGGCTCATATTGTTGGAGCTAATGCTTCGGAATTAATCGCCGAATGTGTGGTAACCATGGAGTTTCAGGGCTGTGCTGAGGACTTGGCACGAATTATTCACGCCCATCCGACACTTTCAGAAGCCGTACATGAAGCGGCATTAAGTGTGGATAAACGTGCAATCCACAAAATGAATTAAAAACAAAGGTTATTCTAATTGCTCATTGGCATAGTTGACATCGCAGTTTTGTAAAGCATCTAAGGCTTGGCATTGACTGGCGTGTTCTAGCAGTTCGCTTATTTGACTGCTTTTGCCTTTGAGCAAAGTGAGCCCATTGGCATATTCTATCGCAGTTATTGCTGTATTTGGCGTTAATTGCATTGAGGTTTCAAAATGTTTGACGGCGATTGGCTTTTTTGCACCATAGGTTAAACCACCAAGCATGGCACCAACCTTGTCAATGATTTCGGCATGGTACAAACCCATAGCGGTGTGAGCTTCGGCATGATTTTCCTCTAGCTCTAGGGTTTTTTCTAAATAGCCTTTTATTTTGCCGCCAAGTCCTTGGGATAAGGCTTTTGTAATGGATATTCTTTGCGAGTAACGTCCCATAATCAAGGCACAGACAAATTGTGCGTTGGCATAATCCGTTTGCACTTCGGCGGCTTTTTCGCATATTTCCATGCAATCTTTTAACAGTGCCAATGCTTCATCCTCATCTTCGCACAAATAATCACAATAAGCGGCAACAGATTTTGCCAAAATGACCGAACCTTCATCGCCCAATTCCACAGCCATTTGGGCTGCTTTTTGAAAATCGCCATTATGGTAATGTAACCACGCATCGGCTTGAGCTTGCAGACTCGCCTCATCACCTTCGTAATCCAATGGGTGAATTTCTTGATCGCCCGCATGGACTTGTTGCCAAATCTCTTGCAGCTCTTGCTGCTTGTAATTAAATTGAAATTCTGGTGGTAGCGGCTGCCATTTTTCGATTTTCATAGTATTCTCTCAGATTGCTTTAGCACGATTATACACAAGCTGCTTGCTGATTGGCTAAATATTTTTAATCCATTGCAGTAATTGTGGTAATTGCAACGCACCAGATAGGCGGTTGGCTTCTTTGCCTTTTTTAAAAGCGATTATGGTTGGAATGGAACGAATACCGAACTGTCCTGCTAGCTGTTGCTCGGTTTCGGTGTTGACTTTAAGCAATATCGCCTGACCCATTAATTCTGCCGCTGCTTGGTTAT
>CAZQMH010000101.1:0-9352 GCA_964594435.1 uncultured Alcanivoracaceae bacterium | reverse complement strand
CACCAAGGCATGGATTTTACGCAAAATCCTGCACCCAATGGATGATGTACAAGCGATAGAATTTCTTTTGGAAAAACTCAAAGACACCAAAACAAATGAAGAATTCTTTAACTCGATGCGTCGTTAAGTAGAATTCATATTGAGGGCAATAAACAAGCCCTTAAGCACCAAATCAGGGATGATTTCATCAAAAATGTGCTGCTCTTGATACAAAGCAGCAAATCCTCCTGTGCCGATGATGAGTGGTTTTTTGCCATTGAAAGTTTGTTGTTGCAGATTTTTTATAATGTTCTTCATGGCTCCAAGTGCACCAAAATACAAGCCAGATTGAATGCTGTGGGTTGTTGTCTTGCCTAAAACCTGATTTTTTTTGACAATTTCAACCGAACCCAACTTAGCAGCACCAGCTGCCAGAGCAGACATTGACATCTTTAATCCTGGTAAAATAACACCACCCAAATAGCGTTTTTGTGCCGAAATTGCACAAAATGTTATGGCAGTACCCAAATCCACCACCACCACATCTCGTTGTGGAAAGAGATGTGTAACCGCAATCGCATTCGCCATTCTATCCGCACCGACATCCTGTGGATTTTTGTAGTCAATCTGCAAGCCAGTTTTAACTCCTGCTTGCAAGATAAAAGGCTCAATGGCAAAATATTTTTTACAAGCCGCAGTGATAGAATACAAAACCTCAGGCACAACCGTACACATGGCAATCGCTTTTATGTTTTGTGGGTCAAGATTATTTTCCCGCAAGACCATCCGCAAGAAAACGCCAAACTCATCAGATGATGACCCTGATTTTGAAGCCTGACGGAATTGCAAGTGTAACTTATCTTGAACAAACACGCCGCCATGGATATGACTGTTCCCAATATCTAAACAAAGTAGCATAGAAATCAACCTAAAAAGCCAAAGAAAACAGTATAATAACATAACAGCTCAAATGCCGTAACACAAACCCATTTCTATAACCGAATTTGGGTGTTAAAATCAACACTTTTGGTTTATACTATCACGCTATGATAAATTTCAAACGTGTTTCAAAAAGCTACGGCAAAGACAATAAGGCCTTGCGTGATGTCAGTTTTGATGTCAAAGCAGGTGAAATGTTGTTTTTAACTGGACATTCTGGTGCTGGCAAAACGACAATTTTGAAATTATTGATGTTAATGCAGGACATCAGTTACGGGCAAGTGATTGTGAAAGGAAAAGATTTAAACACCTTAAAGCCCAAGCATTTTCCCGCCTATCGTCGTGATATTGGCATGATTTTTCAAGACCATCGTCTGCTTGAAAACAAAACCGTGTTGGAAAATATTGCCTTGTCTTTACAAATTCGAGGCTACAGCGATGCCCACAGTCTCAAAAGTGCCCAAACGGCTTTATCGCAAGTTGGCATTGGCGAAAAGGCACATTTTTTTCCTCAAGAACTTTCCAGTGGACAACAACAACGCGTGGGCATAGCTCGTGCCTTTGTGTCTAAACCTGACTTAATTCTGGCAGATGAGCCAACGGGCAATCTAGACCCCGATTTATCATTAGAATTGATGCAAATTTTTGAAAACCTGAACAAACTGGGTATTACCATTATTATTGCTTCCCATGACTTGTTTTTGATAAAACGTTTGCAAAAAAGAGTTTTGGTATTAGACAAAGGCGAGTTAATAGATGATTTCTCACCACAGAATAATATGTATGCTCCATGATTAAGTCCACTAAAAAACCATCGACGTTACTGACCTATATTCGGGGTCATAAACGGGCATTAAATGAAGGGTTTCTTATGCCATGGAAACGACCAATCAAGTCAATAATGACCATTATCACGCTGGCTATTTGTTTCTATATTCCTCTTTTTTTGTGGACATTGTGGCTAAATTATGATGAACTCAAACAAAACTGGCACAACCAAGGCACCATCGCTTTGTTCTTAAACAGCACGGTTGATTTAAAAGAAGCAGGTATTTTGTTACAAGAAATCAAAGACCTCGATATTGTGCAATCGGTAAAATTACTTAATGCCAATGAAATTAAAAAACAACTCAATGAAGACGAACAACTGTCGCAGATTATTGAATTAATCAGTACTTTGGATTTGCCAAAACAATTATCAGTAAAAATCAAAGCCGCAAGCGATGCCAAGCAAATAGAAGCCTTTGTTGCCAAACAAAGCATCAATCCACAAGTCGAATACATCAGCTACGACAAACAATGGTTGCAACAATTGCAAGTCTTGACCACTACTTTATTGCAAATGGCACGCTTGAGTGCTTTGCTGTTTATTATGATTGTTATGGTTATTTTAGGGAACACCATTGCCAATGAAATCACCGACCACAAAAACGAATTACGTTTGCTGGAACTTATTGGTGCTTCGTGGGCTCAGGTTCGGCGAAGTTTTTTGTATATGGGTACTTTTATGGGATTTTATGCTGGAGTTTTGGCAGTTGTCATGTTAATCATTAGCTTTATTCGCCTACAAGATTCCTTACATTCATTGTTGCAATCGTTCGCCTTGGAAATACAGTTACACAGTCTTAATGTTAAGCAAATAATTATTGTACTGCTAACAACAATACTTATCACCTGGTTGGCAGCTCGCCTAACCCTATCTGCTCGTTTACTCAACCAAATGCAAGATTAAGATGGCAAAAGTTAAAACACAATATATCTGCACCGAATGTTCCGCAGTGCATAACAAATGGGCAGGGCAATGCGGTGATTGTGGGCAATGGAATTGCTTGCAAGAATCTGTTGTTCAAGCCAGCGTTACACATGCAAAATCCTCACGTTTTTCGACCTATGCAGGAGATGTTGGTGGCAACAAAATACAAAAACTCGGCAACATAAAGTACCAAGAAAATATCAGAACATCAACCAAAATCAAAGAATTAGACCGTGTGCTAGGAGGCGGTTTGGTCACGGGGTCGGTGGTGTTGATTGGTGGAGACCCAGGCATTGGTAAATCAACTTTGATGTTACAGGTCACCGCAACCATGCCACAAAACATCAAAACGCTCTATGTCACAGGCGAAGAATCTTTATCACAAATTTCTATGCGAGCCAAGCGTCTGGAGCTCGATGCTCATGATTTGGAATGTATGGCGGAAACTTCGGTCGAGGCGATTATAGGCTCGGCATTGGTCCATAAGCCGAATTTAATGGTGATCGATTCCATCCAAACACTTTATACCGAAAACTTGACCTCTATTCCTGGCTCCATATCTCAAGTGAAAGAATGTGCTGCCCAATTGGTACGTTTTGCCAAACAACAAAACACTTCCATTATATTTGTTGGTCATGTCACCAAAGAAGGCGGCATAGCAGGACCACGTGTTTTGGAACACATGGTTGACACCGTTTTGTATTTTGAAAGTGATGGCAATAGCCGATACCGTGTACTGCGAGCCCTAAAAAATCGTTTTGGAGCCGTCAATGAAATCGGCGTATTCGCCATGACCGAGCGTGGTGTACAAGAGGTGGACAACCCTTCGGCAATTTTTCTATCCGAACACCAAAACCCACAACCAGGCAGTGTCGTCATGGTCACCCGTGAGGGCACTCGACCGTTGTTAGTAGAAGTGCAAGCGTTAGCAGACCAAAGCCCATTGGGTAATCCTCGACGTTTAACCGTGGGGCTAGACCACAACCGCTTGGCGATGCTGTTGGCGGTTTTGCATCGCATGTGCCATATTGCCATTCATGACCACGACATCTTCATGAATGTTGTCGGTGGCATGAAAGTCACCGAAACCGCAGCCGATTTAGCAATCATAATGGCAGTTGTGAGCAGTTTTCGTAACCGTTATTTGCCCAAAGGCACGATTGTTTTTGGCGAAGTCGGTTTAACAGGGGAAATTCGACCTGTTTTTAATGGTGAGGATCGTTTAAAAGAAGCCGCCAATCACGGCTTCAAACACGCCATCGTTCCCAAGGGCAATATCGGTGCATGGACCAAGAAACTTAATATTTTAGTCACAGGTGTCGATAATATTAATCAAATACTGGATTACATATGATTGCAAAAATAGCAAATGACACGATTGTTTTAGAAAAATTTAAGCACCAGGACGCTGTGCTTATTTACGATGCTGTCATGGCTTCAAAAAAAGAAATCGCTCCATGGCTCAGTTGGCTCAATACCAACTACAACCTCAAAAGTGCCCAATCTTTTATTGCCATGCAATTGGAAAATTGGCAAGAAAATATCGAATACGCCTACACCATTAAAAACAAAAAGGGCGAATTGCTTGGCGTAATTGCCTTGCACTTGTATGATAAACAAAATGATGTAGCCAGCGTGGGCTATTGGATGAATACCCAACAAACCAACAAAGGCTATTGCACACAAGCACTAAAACTGCTAGTAACACATATGCTCAAACCGCTTAATTTACTTCGTATTGAAGTCATTGTTGCGGTTGAAAATATTGCCAGTCAAAAAGTTGCCGAACATGCAGGGGCACAATTTGAAGCCCGACTAAAAAACAGAATTCGACTCAAAGGACTAGCCGTCGATGCCCATATTTACGCTTTTATAAATGAATAAACCATGAAAAATATAGATGCCAATGGTCACGTACGTGGCGAATCACTCTTTATTGATGACATACTCACCAAACAACACACACTGCACGCTGCGGTTTTAGCCAGCGATGTGGCTCATGCCAAAGATGTGATGCTTGATACCAAACAAGCACAAGATTTGCCAGGTGTTGAATGCGTATTAACCGCCAAAGATATTCCTGGAAAAAATGAAATCGGCGGCATTATAGAAGATGAGCCGCTTTTATGCGCAGGAGAAATTCATTTTCAAGGTATGCCCTTGGCACTAATCATTGCCAAAAGTGAAGCCATTGCCAAAAAAGCCAGAGAACTCATAAAAGTTACCTACACAAAACTACCCGTAATCACCACCGCCAAGCAAGCCTATGAAAAAGGGCAGTTTATCAATGCCGCACGTTCTTTCAAGCTCGGTGATGTTGCCGCTTCATTTGCTAAATGTGCTTACGTCTATACCGATGAAACATTTTCCAATGGGCAAGAACATTTGTATTTGGAAACCCAAGGAGCTTATGCCGAGTGTTTAGAAAATGGTTGCCTCAAAATCATGAGCTCAACCCAAGGACCAACCGTTGTGCAACGCATCAGTGCCCGTGTATTAGGTGTCGCAATGCATAAAATTGAAGTTGATGTTACCCGTCTTGGCGGCGGCTTTGGCGGCAAAGAAGACCAAGCAACACCGTGGGCGGTGATGGCGGCGTTAGGTGCTTATCATTGTAAATCAGCGGTAAAGCTTATTCTGGATCGACACGATGATTTAATGATGACAGGCAAACGTCACCCCTACGAAAGTCATTTTAAAATTGGCTTGGACAAAAATTACAAAATCAAAGCATTAGAAGTGCAATTTTTACAAAACTCGGGTGCTGCTGCTGATTTATCACCTGCTATTGCCGAGCGAACATTGTTCCATGCGACCAATAGTTATTTTATCCCTAATGTGAAAACCACCGTCCATTCGTGCAAAACAAACCTGCCACCAAACACCGCATTTCGTGGTTTTGGTGGCCCACAAGGCATGTTTGTCATCGAATCTGCCATAGCCAAAGCCGCACAACAATTAAATATCCCCGCATGGAAAATCCAACAAGCAAATTTATTAAGTGAAAACGACACATTCAGCTACGGACAAATCGCCCAAAAAGTAGAAGCACAAAACACATGGCAACAATTGGATAAAAAAATAAATATTGCTGCCAAACAGCAGTCCATCGCCGACTTTAATAAGAAACATGCCTCGCACAAAAAAGGCATGGCACTGATGCCAATATGTTTTGGAATATCTTTCACCAACACACCCATGAACCATGCCCGAGCATTGGTGCATATTTACCAAGATGGCAGTGTTGGTATTTCCACAGGAGCGGTAGAAATGGGGCAAAGCGTCAACACCAAAATGCTACAAGTAGCCGCCCAAACTTTTTCTATCAAAGCCAAACTAATAAAACTAGAAACCACCAATACCACCCGTGTAGCCAATACCTCACCAAGTGCCGCCAGTGCCACCGCGGATTTAAACGGCAAAGCCTTGCTCAAAGCGTGTACACTCTTATTGAACAGACTGTTGCACGTGGCAGCCGATGAACTATCACTTGGAGTTGACCGCTTGCATCTTAGTGATGGCTGGGTCTACTGCGATGCTAAGAAAACCACACTTGATTGGAAAACTCTGGTCTTTAAAGCCTTTTGGCAACGCGTCTGCCTAACAGAAAATGCACACTATGCCACGCCGCTGATTAAATTCGACAAAACAAAAGAAAAAGGCCACCCTTTTGCCTACCATGTTTATGGTGTTGCCCTTATCGAAACAAACATAGATTGCCTACGTGGAACCTATGAAATTGAGCACATTGCAATCGTGCATGACTTTGGCAAAAGCATGAACAAAGGCGTAGACTTAGGTCAAGTCCACGGAGCCTTGGCTCAAGGCATAGGCTGGATGACAATGGAAGAACTCGCCTACAACACCGATGGACGTTTATTATCCAATGCACTTTCTACCTACAAAATTCCTGATATTTTCTCCATTGCCAAAGACATATCAGTCACCGCCCTAAAAAGCGAAGGACACGACCTGGCATTACTCAAATCAAAAGCCGTAGGCGAGCCACCATTAATGTACGGCATTGGGGTCTATTTCGCCCTCGCTAATGCCATAAAAGCCTTTAACCCTAACTACCAAATAAATTTCCATTCACCCATGACTCCCGAAAAAGTTTTGCTTGGATTGTATGCCTCAGATACAGAATAGCCACTATCCCAAATCCCGATAGTGAATCGCATCAAAGAGTGTTGTACTCGTGTGTGATTTCTGTATCGGGATTTGGGGTTAAGTATGTTTTAAGCCTGCGGTGGTAAGTCTGCCTTTTCTTTGGCTTTCTCTTTGTTGCCAAATTTTGAACTGACCCATGCACTGGCTTTGTCTTGCATTTCACGGAATTTCTTCGAGCCTTTTTCTAGTTTTGCTTCCCACTCAGGGTTGGGTTCTTGACCTTCGGTTACTTTGAAGAAAACCTGCATTAATGCCGTCATGGCAAAAGGGTCGATTAATGCTGCTTTTATGCTGACCGCAGAAACTAAGGCTATCATAAAGGGCCACATGCCGCCAGCTTGTCCAGTAAATTTTAATGACGCCGCAATTGGGCCGAAAGTCAGTAAAAGCACTAAAAGTGTTAGAATCCAGCTGATTATTGTAACAAATACCGCATTTTTCAGGAATTTTTTGTAGTTTTGGGCATACAGCACAACTGCTGTTTTGGAACCTTCCCAAGGATTTTCAATTTCATTCTTAATATTATACGCCAATATTATTTCATCAACATAGGTCATCGAATTTTTAACCACCGCACTTATAAATTTGACAATCGGTTGAGGCAAGAATGGCAACCACCGCATAATCCCTTCAAACAGTCCCGTGATAAACCGCACAACTTTTTTGATAATTTGATCCACGGCAAATAAAACCGAGGCTTCTTTAAAACGCTCCTTAACAATGCCTTGGGCATAGGCAATTTGACCTTTTCCTGAAGGAATTTTTTCGCCATCCAAATGTTTCATGATAACTGCAATATGACCAGCCTTAACCATGTATAACAAATATTCACGCACGTAATACAGCACACCAGAAACCAAAGAAAATCCACCAATAACACCATAAAACAGCCCGCCCTCTTTGTTGCCTGCAACGGAGCCTATTAAGTTGCCAATGCCAGCACCAGCACCTGTGCCAATGATATACGCCAGCGTTATGCCAAAATATATCAAGAATCGAAACAACATAAATTCTTTGGTTTTCCAAAGGGCGGAAAATACGGCTTTAATTTTAAAATCTATCATAATGTTTATCTCATTAACTTATATTATCGAACGAATACCGACAGCTTTTTTAAGCTCTTGTAAAAAAGGATTAGCAAATTCACGGGCTTTTTGTGCTCCCACTTTTAATTCTTGTTCAATTTTTTCGGGTTGTGCCATCAGTTCATTGTATTTATCTCGTGGTGCGGATAGTTCGGCATTTATGAGCTCAAAAAGCTCTTGTTTTGCCGCTCCCCAAGCAATACCATCGGCAAAAGCTTGCTTGAATTGCTCGGTTTGTTGCTCAGTTGCAAAAGCTTGGTAAATGGCAAACACATTGGAATCGTTTGGGTCTTTGGTCTCACCTGGTTCCAGTAAGTTGGTTTTGATTTTCATAATATGTTTGCGTAATTTCTTCTCAGGCAACCACAGTGGAATGGTATTGTTATAACTTTTGCTCATTTTTCTGCCATCAAGTCCTGGCAATACGGCTTGATTTTCAGCCACAATCGTTTTGGGCAAGGTAAAGTGATTGCCAAAATGATGGTTAAAACGTGCCGCAATATCACGTGTCATTTCTAAATGCTGGGTCTGGTCTTTGCCAACAGGCACTTCATCGGCGTTAAACATTAAAATATCCGCACTCATCAAAATCGGATAAGAAAACAAGCCCATAGTGATGCCTTTATCTGGATCTTTTGCTCCGTCTTCCACGTTTTCTGCGACCAAGGCTTTGTATGCATGGGAACGGTTCATTAATCCTTTGGAACACATGCAAGTCAATAACCACGTCAATTCAGGGATTTCAGGAACATCGGATTGCCGATAAAACATGGCTTTATTAGTATCCAAGCCCAATGCCAGCCAAGTGGCAGCAATTTCCTTAGTCGATTGGGCAATTCGCTCAGGTTCCCAGCATTTTATTAAGGCATGCAAGTCTGCCAAGAAAAAATAGCTTTGTGTATCTTCAATTTTGCTCTTTTCAATAGCGGGTTTAATTGCACCGACATAATTACCCAAATGCGGTGTGCCCGTTGTGGTGATACCTGTTAAGACAGTTGTCATGAATGTTCCTAAAAATCAAAAGAGTAAATCTTAAACACTAAAGTAAAATTAATCAATCTATGCATACTATTTTAATACGACAAAGGAAGAAAAAAAGTATCAGGCAATATTCCTTCACTACAGAAACCAGGAGTTTGTCCGAGAATAGATAATCTATTACAGAAAAGCTGGATTTGTGCTATTTCCGCTTTTTCTCGTCTAATAGAGATTGATGATTAAGATTTTACTGAATATCGTCCTGATATTTGCCCACACCCTTGTGGGTTTGCATGAAAAAAACATCAGGAATGTTTTTTCATGATAACCCGTAGGGCGAAACCCATGGATGGGTGAAGTAAAATCCTTTCCATAAGGATTTTTGACGATTTATTAGGTGCATTAAGGGCTTGTGCTCTCATTGTGATTTCATATATCGGGATTTGGG
>CAZQMH010000100.1:0-9365 GCA_964594435.1 uncultured Alcanivoracaceae bacterium | reverse complement strand
TATTTGTTTAATATTTTTCTAGAAATCTGTATTGTCAATTATTATTATTTTTTTGAAAAGTTCAATTTATCTTTTCATTAAATTGACCAACGGTTGATTTTTCAGGATGAACGGTTGATTTTTGTTGATTTTGCTTAGTTTATTTGCAGACGCAGTTCTTTTGGCAGGGCGAAGTGCATGTTTTCGGGCTCTCCGTGCAGGTCTTTGATGCTGACATTTTGGGTGTTTTGACTTAAAAAGTCGATAACATCTTGCACCAGTTCTTCAGGAGCGGAGGCACCAGCGGTGACGCCGATTGATTGGATGTTTTGTAACCACTTGGTGTTAATACAACTGGCATTATCTATTAAGTATGCCTTGACACCTTGCCTTTCGGCGAGTTCATGCAGGCGATTTGAGTTGGAGCTATTGATACTGCCGACGACTAACACCAGTTCGCATTGTTTGGCTAATTGTTTGACGGCTTGTTGGCGATTTTGTGTGGCATAACATATATCGTCGTGTTTTGGTCCTTGAATATTTGGGAATTTCGTCTTCAATGTTTGGATAATATCGGCCGTATCATCCAATGACAAGGTGGTTTGGGTGACGTATGCCAATGGTCTTTGGTCTTGGAAATCTAGTTTTTTAACATCTTTGGTCGATTCAACGACTCTCACCGTTCCAGAGTTTGAATGGCAATCCCATTGACCAAGTGTGCCTTCTACCTCAGGATGCCCATGATGTCCGATGAGGATGAGGTTGTAATCATTTTTGCAGTAGCGCATGACTTCCATGTGCACCTTGGTCACCAGTGGGCAGGTGGCGTCAAACACCTTGAGTCCACGTTTTTTAGCCGTTCTTCTGACTGCTTGGGAAACGCCATGGGCAGAAAAAACAACAATGGTGTCATCAGGGATTTCGTGCAATTCTTCGACAAAAATCGCCCCCTTGGCTTTGAGATTATCGACCACAAAACGGTTGTGTACCACTTCGTGTTTAACATAAATCGGTGCACCGAACAGTTCGATGGCACGGTTGACGATTTCTATGGCTCTGTCGACTCCTGCACAAAAGCCGCGGGGATTGGCGAGACTAATTTTCATCGTCTTTTTTCTTGCTAAAGAACAAATCGAGTATTAATAAAAAAGCACCCAAGCTAATTGCACTATCAGCAACATTGAATGCTGGCCAGTAATGTTCTGCATAATGTGCCTCAATAAAATCAATGACATAACCTAACGTGAGACGGTCATAAGTATTGCCTACTGCTCCGCCTATAATCAATACTAGCCCCAAATTGACCATTTTCATCTCACACTTGTTGTTATAAAGCCAAATTAACAGCCAAATAACGATAGCAAGTGCCATAATACTAATGCCCCAACGTTGCCAGCCCGATTGATCCGCCAAAAAACTAAACGCCATGCCTTCATTGTGCATCAGTGTCCAGTTTAGGTAGGTGTTGACTTCTATCGCATCATGAATTTTTAGTGTTTGGGTGGCAATTACCTTTGTCCATTGGTCCAAAACAAACACAATAAGAGTGATTGGCAACCAGAGCAAGCCAGATTTTAACATTTTTTTAAGCATAGGTTCTGCTTTCACCCGTGCCATCAACATTAGTAATACAACGTTGGCACAGTTGTGGATGCGTTTTATCTGAGCCAACATCTTCGCGTTTGTGCCAACAACGCACACACTTTTCGCCTTTAGCAACTTGGGCATCAATAAATACCGAACCATCTTCTAGTTCGCATTCAATCGCCGCATCTGGCTTTTCAGAAAGTGGCAATAATTGTGCCGCAGAAGTAATTAACACAAATCGTAATTCCGCATTAATATCTTTAAGTTGGTTAAAGGTATCTTCATCAACATAAATAGAGACATCGGCATCAAGAGATGAACCAATATCGCCTGCTGAACGCAGTTGTTCTAACAATTTCGTGTTGGCATGACGAATTTGGCGAATTGCTGCCCATTTTTCATCAGTCCATTGCGAATTTTCAGCCACTTGCGGAATGTTATACCATTGTTCAAAAAGAATATTCTCTTTATTGCCAATGAGTTTCCAAATTTCATCAGCAGTATAAGTCATGATAGGAGCCATCCAACGTATTAAAGCTTGCAAAATATGGTGCATTGCCGTTTGGGCTGATTTGCGTGCTATGGAACCTTTTTTAGCGGTATACAATCTGTCCTTTAAAACATCCAAGTAAAAGGCACCCATTTCTTGAGAGCAGAAAGTGCTCATTTTTTGGTAAATTTGGTGAAATTGGTAAGTGTTATAGCCTGCAATAATTTCCTCTTGCATCGTCGCTGCTTGCCTGATTGCCCATTGGTCTAACAAGGCACAATCTTTCACTTCAAGTAATTGTGTACTTGCATCAAAATCGCTTAAATTGCCGATAAAAAAGCGTGAAGTGTTGCGAATGCGGCGGTAAGTGTCGGCAACACGTTTCATAATTTCATCAGAAACCGTGATTTCTTTGGTGTAATCTGTAGAAGCACACCACAAACGCAATATATCCGCACCAAAGGTATCAATCAGTTGTTTTGGCGAAATAATATTACCTAAGGACTTAGACATTTTCCTGCCGTCTTTATCCACCACATAACCATGGGTTAAAACTTGTTTATAAGGGGCTCGATTATTAATTGCCGTGCCTGTCAACAAAGAGGAATGAAACCAACCACGGTGCTGATCAGAACCTTCAAGATACAAATCGGCAGGCTCTCGCAATTCTTCTCGCGCCTTCAATACGGTAAAATGCGTAACCCCCGAATCAAACCACACATCTAACACATCCGTGGTTTTATCGTAATTTTCGGCATCTGCAATGAGGTCTTTTGCATCGGTGTCAAACCACACATCCATGCCCGATTTTTCCATTAACAATGCCACTTTTTCCATCGTTGCCAAGGTATCTGGATGCAAGGCTCCTGTTTCTTTGTGAGTAAATAAGGTAATCGGAACACCCCAAGTGCGTTGGCGTGAGATACACCATTCAGGACGCGTTTCAATCATGGAATAAATCCGCGATTCGCCCCAAGCAGGCACCCATTTTACATGACGAATTTCATCTAAAGCTTTTTTTCTCAACCCTTTTTTGTCCATACTGATAAACCATTGTGGCGTTGTTCTAAAAGCCGTAGGCGATTTATGCCGCCAACAATGCGGATAGGAATGATTGATTTCTTCAAAATTTAACAGAACATTTTCTGCTTCCAACAATTCAACAATGGTCTTATTGGCTTTCCAAATGTATTGACCACCAAATATTGGCGTACTTTCCAAAAACACACCATTGCCACCCATGGGATTATAAATTTCAATGCCGTATTGTTTGCCGACTTTAAAATCTTCCACACCATGCCCTGGAGCCGTATGCACCGCACCCGTTCCCGCTTCAACAGTAACATGCTCACCCAAAACAACAGGCACTTGTCTATCTGCATAAAAAGGGTGTTGCAAAAGTAAACCTTCCAAATTTTTACCAACAGTTGTGGCAATAATTTCAGGATTTTCAATACCGTATTTGGCACAAACATCCTTAACCAAAGCCGCAGCAATAACCAAAACAAAGTCTTTGTGTCCTTTGACCAAGGAATATTCCAACTCTTCGTGCAAAGCAACCGCCATAGAAGCAGGCAACGTCCAAGGCGTGGTTGTCCAAATTGGAATCGCTACTTTATCCGCTTGTTTTTCGAGTGCAAAAGCAGAATACAGAGCATCGGCATCGACTGCCACATAAGCCACATCAATCGCTGGAGAAATTTTATCTTGGTATTCAATTTCTGCCTCAGCCAAGGCCGAACCACAGTCAAAACACCAATTAACTGGCTTCACGCCTTTTTCCACGTGCCCATTTTCAACAATTTTGCCCAAGGCACGCACCATATCGGCCTCGTATTTATAATCCATGGTTAAATACGGGCGATCCCAATCACCAATAACACCCAACCGTTTAAACTCAGCCTTTTGAATTTCTACCTGTTTTGAGGCGTATTCTCTGCATTTTTGGCGGAAAGCTTTGGCATCTATTTTCTGCCCCACTTTGCCGTGTTTCTTTTCAATCTGAATCTCAATGGGCAAGCCATGACAATCCCAACCAGGAACAAAAGGGGCACAAAATCCAGACATTAATTTAGACTTAACAATAATGTCTTTTAAAATTTTATTTAAGGCATGACCCGTATGCAAAGAGCCATTGGCATAAGGCGGACCATCGTGCAATATAAATTGCGGACGGTCTTTTGTTGCTGCTTGTAATTTATCGTATAAATTTTCAGCATCGCATTGTTTTAACCAATTGGGTTCTTTTTGTGCCAAACCCGCTTTCATGGAAAATTTAGTTTTTGGTAGATTTAAGGTCTCTTTATAATTATTGCTCACGCAACGACTCCGCTTTCGTTTTTTTTAAAATAAAGACGTGTTTTTAGCACATCTTGTTCAATATGTCTTTTTAATTCATCAAGGCTATCGAATTTTACTTCATTTCTTAATTTATGGTAAAAGATTATTTCAACTTTTTGCCCATAAACGCACTTATTAAAATCTAAAATAAAAACTTCCAATATATTTTCACGTCCATTAACCGTTGGTCGCGTACCAATGCTGGCAGCCCCAATATGTAGCTGACCGTCAGAAAACCGAACCTTGACACAAAAAATACCTTTAATTGGTACCGCTTTATTCCTTAATCTTATATTAATGGTCGGAAAACCCAACTCTCTGCCAAGTTTTTTGCCGGAACTCACTTTGCCAAAAATTGAAAACTTTCTTCCCAAACTCAACTCAACGGCTTGAAAATCACTGTGCGACAATTTTTGTCGTACATAAGAACTGCTAATACGGGTGTTTTCTGTGGCGATAGTCGCCATAGACTCCACACCAACACCTGATTTTTGGCAATAGTTCTTTAAAAATTCAAAATCCCCCACACGGTCTTTTCCAAAGCGAAAATCATCACCTATAATAATATGTTTCGCATTGAGACCCGCCAGCAAAATATCATCCACAAAATCCTGAGCACAAAGTTCGGCCAATTTACGATTAAAATTTAACACACAAAAAATACCAACACCCAAATCACGCAGCAAAGCAAACTTACATTTAAAAGGAGTCAGTACTGGCAAAGCCCTGTTTTTAGCAAAATATTGTGATGCCAACGGTTGCATACTGACCACACACGAAGATAAATCATGAGCCTTAGCATAAGCCACGACTCTTTTAATCAATGCCTGATGACCCAAATGCACACCATCAAAATTTCCAATAGTAACAACATTATTGGAACCAACAGGGTGCAAGTGTGGATAACGAACAAAAATCATCGGTGTGCCATAATTGCTTTAATATCAACTTTCATAAACCACAAAGTCATAAAATATACCGCCATACCGACACCAATACAAGCCAACAAAGCCAACACCTGCCATAAAGTCGTCATGAGCGACCATAAACCAATTTGTGACAACACAAATGCAATAACGGCAACCATACAAAAACTCGCAAAAACAATTTTAACGACAACAGACCACTGGATAACCGATTGCGGAACAATCGCATTGCTCCGCAAACCTCGGTACAACATAAAAGTCTGCATCCATGCCGAAACAGCACTCGCCAAAGCCAGCCCAACATGCAATGCCACCACCTCAAAATACCATAAAACCCAAACAAATATAAGATTAAAAAGCATATTTGAAAACATCGCAATAATGCCAATTTTAACAGGCGTCTTGGTATCTTTTCGTGAATAATAAGCGGGCAGAAGAATTTTATTCAACACATAAGCAGGCAAAGCCACCATATACGCCATCAAACTCAAAGACGTCAAATAAGTCGAACTGGCATCAAAAGCACCCCGTTCAAATAAAGTCGCTATCACTTGAGAAGACAAAACTGCCAAACCCGCCGCCGCTGGAACACCAATAAAAAAGCCCAAATTCAAAGCCCAACGCATGGTCGCAACAAAACCCTTAGCATCATCTTTAGCAAACTGTCGAGATAACGTAGGCAAAATCACAGTTGAAATCGCAATCGCAAAAATCCCCAAAGGAAACTCCATCAAACGATCAGAATAATACAAAATCGTGGCGCTGCCAGTTAGAGGCAACCACAAAGCAATAATCGTATCAAACAAAATATTTATTTGAGCAACAGAAGAACCAAACAAAGTCGGCACCATTAATTTCATCACTTTTTGTACCTGTTTATCCTTAAACCCCAAAGAAAATCGTGGAAACAAACCCAAACGCAACAAAGCGGGAATTTGCATTAACAACTGCAAAACACCAGCAATTAACACACCAAGTGCCAACGATTTTTCAGGAATAGCAAAAATATCTCTTAAAAAGAACATCGCCGCAATTAAAGAAATATTCAATAAAATAGGCGTCGCCGCAGGAATGGCAAATTTTTTATGCGTATTTAAAATTCCACCAGCAAAAGCCACCAAAGTAATAAAAGGAAAATACACCAAAGTAGTGCGTAACATGCCAATAGACTCATCAAAAACATCGGGCCGAGAACTGTGCCACTTGTGGGCGGTCAACCACATAATCTGCGGAGCGAAAAGTTCCATCAACATCCACACGATAAGCACAATAGCCAACAAAGTACCCGAAATTCTATCAATAAAAACTTTCAGTTCAGCCTGAGAATTTTTCGCCTTGATTTCATTCAAAACTGGCACAAATGCCATCGAAAAAGAGCCTTCGGCAAACAAACGTCGCATAAAATTAGGAATCCGAAAAACCGCAATAAAAGCATCGGTCCAAATCGACACGCCAAAAAACCCAGCCATGACCATGTCTCGAATAAATCCGCTAATTCTTGAAACAAGAGTAAATAAACTGACAACTGCCGTTGACTTAAAAAGACCCATTAAAAGTAAGGATAGAAAAAAGAGTTGCCTATTCTAGTAATTATTTTAAGCAAATCCTAAATAAATTATAAAAAATAGCAAATCTAGCCAACTTTTGGGCAATTTAATACTAAAAATAAGACAATAATTGACTATTGAACTAAAAATCATGATAATGCGCCGCTAACCCGAATATTTCATATCAGGATGGAATTTATGGACAAAATAGCAAAATAGGTTGGATAAAATCACTAAAGACCTAGTCATTCTTAGGTCTCTAGTGATTTTATTCAAGATATGAAGCTATTTTTTTCATAAAACCATTGGGTACAAACTGTAAGGGTAACAATCTAGATATAACTTTATGATATTAAACATATAAAGTACTATTTTAAGCTTATGCTATGAAATATTCGGGCTAAATTTTAGTAACGTAAACACTTTGGAGAAACAAATTGGCTAATTCAGCACAAGCGAGAAAACGCGTAAGACAAGCAACTAAAAGACGCATACATAATATGGGCATCCGTTCAAATGCACGTACCCACATTAAAAACGTAGTCAAAGCAATAGAAGCAGGCGATAAAAAAGTTGCACAAGAACTATTTATCAAAATGATACCTGTGATAGACAAAGTTGCCAACAAAGGCATTTTTCACAAAAATAAAATTGCCCGTCATAAAAGCCGCTTAAATGCAAAAATAAAAGCAATGAAGTAATAACCTGCTTCCTGCGTTTGACTCTTAAATACTAAATGTTTTTTTAGTTTTTTGAGACTCAGCTCACAGTTTAAGAAATTATCAGCACTTTTTTTTAAAAAAAACGTCACTTTGGTACTTTTTACTGAGCACTTAGGCTATACTTGGACACATTAATTAACATTCGTCGTACAGAAACCATGGTTTTAAAAGATAAAATACCAGTAAGCAATCTAAAAGTTGGCATGTATATATGCAAACTTGACAGACCATGGCTTGACACTCCTTTTCCATTCCAAGGCTTCTACTTAAGGACAAAAGGTGAAATCGAAGATGTACAACGCTTTTGCAAACATGTCTTTATAGATGCAAAAAAAGGCACGCAAACCTACAAGCAATCAGAAATAAGCAAACCATCACCGTTGCTTGTCAAAGAAAAGCAAAACCGAAAAAAAGCCAAACATGTCGTTTCATCTGACTTAAGAAAGATTGCACTGAATATTGGCAAATACGATGGAAAAACAAAATCATTTAAAAGAGAAATAAAAACTGCCAAAACTTTATTTCAAGATTTAACCCATTCAATAGAACAACTCAGCTTTGACCTTAGGGTTGGAAAAGGCTTAAACCTTTCCCATACCAAAAAGGTTACCAAAAAAGTTGTCGATAGTGTCATCAAAAACCCAAACACAATGGTATGGTTATCACGCCTACGTGAAAAAGGCGATTACACCTATAACCATTCCTTACGTTCAAGTGTATTGGCTACCGTTTTTGGCAGACATTTAGGCTTAAATGAAAAAGACTTAGTCTCTTTAGCATCAGGTGTATTACTCGCAGACATCGGCAAAACTAAAATCAAGCGCAAACTCTTAAACAAAACTGAGCCTTTGAATAATTCAGAGAAAATCATGCTCAGAAGCCATGTGGAAATAGGCGTCGAGATGTTAGCTAATCAGAAGGTTGATCACTCAACTTTAGTGATTGTTGAAACACACCATGAACGCTACAATGGAACGGGTTATCCTTATGGATTGGTCGGACGTGAAATTCCATTTTTTGGTCAAATCGCAGGATTGGTTGATTTATTTGATGCCATAACCACCAAAAAACCTTATGGCAAACACATTACCTCAGCCCAAGCTATGGATTGGTTATACACACAAAAAGACAAATTATTTTCAGGGCAACTAATTGAAGATTTTGTGCAAGCTATCGGCTTGTATCCTGCTGGTACCTTGGTAGAACTAACCGACTCCTCTATTGGACTGGTTGTTTCCCATAATCCGCAAAAACGTTTGCGTCCTGAAGTGTTTTTGCTAAAAGATGCTGGCAATGGCAATCAACCTGGTAAAAAAGCCATTGATTTATCCAAAAGAGCCTTTTTATCTAAGGTAGATCGCCCAATGGTAAAAAGAGCCCTATTGCCAGAAGACATCAATCTAAGCACCGAAAAATTAGCTAAAAACATCAACGACAATAAAAAGCTCAGTAAAATTTTGTTTGGCTAATTTATTTACACCATATTTTGTTATAATCCCAAAACCCGATAGTGAATCACAATAAGAGCACAAGTCCTAATGCACCTAAGAAATCGCCAAAAATCTTAATCATAATGCTTGTTTTCTAACAGTTACAAACAAGTTCTATGCAAAACTACCTGCAACTCCTAAAACTACTGCTTGAAAAAGGCACCACCAAAACCGATAGAACGGGCACAGGCACAAAAAGTATCTTTGGTCACCAAATGCGTTTTGATTTATCCAAAGGTTTTCCGCTTATAACGACCAAAAAATGTCACCTAAAATCAATAATC
>CAZQMH010000099.1:0-9476 GCA_964594435.1 uncultured Alcanivoracaceae bacterium | reverse complement strand
TTTTATTTTCTGCCAAATCCTTACGCAAAAATAAGCGTTTATCCAAACGTGCTTTTGGTGTATCCCAGTGCTGCGTTTCTGGCAGAACTTGTAAACAACCATTTTCCACCGTTTCATCCCCCAAAGGTAACCATGTATTGACCAATTCTTGATTGGCAAAATGCCAATAGCGTATGTCTTTATGCCAATGGGTTGCGGATGAAAAGCGAGGTTGTTTGGTCATGATGCAATTGTGATGAGATTGTACCAAGAATAGTTTTTCTGCTTGCAATAATTCTTTTACCACCTGTGTGGCTTCAGGATTAAGTTGCCATTCTTTAAAAATTTTATCGCGTTTATACGCCAACAACAAACGCCGAATGGTGTCTCCACCTTCGGCATCAATGGATTGTGGCGAACCAGGATAATCAACTTCGGCCTCTAACTCAAAGGGCTTGATGCGTTGACGCAAATGTTCTTTTACCCGCTTTTGTAAGTTTTCAATGGTAAGCAAATCGACAAAATTTCTCTTTACCAGAAAACCATTTTTTTGGAAAAACCTGCTCTCTTCGCTGGTTAAATGTTTTACGCTACTCATGTGCTTAAGCCCAAGCTTATTGTCATAAGCGAGCATTATATTTCACCTTGGCTAAATTTTGTTGACAAAAATCAAGAAAATATCTTAATCAACTTTTATTCAACAAATGTCAGGTATTTTAAAAAGTGTTCATTCTTGCCACGCACAACATCAGCATAGGTTTGTTTGATAAAGGCGGTCACCTCGCCAACTACGTCCGCTTGCCCAATAATCACATCATTAATCGAGCGAATCGGCGTCACTTCGACTGCCGTCCCAGTAAAAAAGGCTTCATCCGCAGCTTGGGCTTGTTCGAGCGTGACTTTTTGCTCAACCACTTTGTAACCATAATGTTGGGCAATCTCGATAATCGTTGCACGAGTAATACCAGGCAATATATGACCAAGAGAAGGCGTGTAAAGCACCTTATCTTTGACAATAAAGAAGTTTTCGCCTGCTCCTTCGGCGATATTGCCATCATGATCTAAAAACAAGGCTTCATGGTAATGGGTATCATCTAATTCAATGGCGGATAAAATACCACCGATATAATGACCACATATTTTGGCATCAATGACGGTCGTTTCTGGCGAGATACGTTTGTATTTGCTGACCTTGATATCGACCATATCATGCGGCAGATATTTGCCCCACGGCCAATTGGCAATGATGACTTCTACAGGATTGCCCTTCGCTGCTACACCAAGTTCTTTGTAACCATAAAAACTTAATGGACGGATATAACCCGCTTCCAGCCCATTGGCTTTCACCATTGCAACGGTGGCATCCATCAGTTCTGATAAATTATAGTCAAGTTTCATGCCCAATACTTCCGAGGAGTAAATCAATCGTTGGGTATGTTTTTGCAGTTGGAAGATCGCCGGGCCTTTATCGGTTTTGTAAAAACGTATGCCTTCAAATGCACCGCCACCATAATGTAAAGTATGGGTTAAAACGTGCGTGGTATTTTCTTGCCAAGGTTTAAGCACACCATTGTGCCAAATAGTTTCTGTAGTTTGCATAATTATAATCAGATTGTGTTTGGATTTTATCTGCGACATTATAGTCTTTCACCAATCATCACGCAAAGCAATGTATCTAATTGAGAACATTTTTATGGTTATTTAAAGGTGTCAGACGACATGGCCGTACAAGTTGAGTGGTTGCTATTTATCTAGCTTAAACCACGAGTCTCGTAAAGTTACGATACGATTAAAGATGGGTTTGTCCGTTTCATGGGTTTTATCTCGGTAAAAATAACCCATGCGTTCAAATTGGTATCTGATTTCTGTATCGGCGTTGATAATATTGGGTTCTATTTTTGCCTGGCTACAGATTTCTAAGGAATTTGGGTTTAAATCACCAACTCCAACGGGCTTGGGTTTATTAAACAACCTGTCGTAAAGTCGCACTTCAATAGCATCGGCATGAGCAACACTTACCCAATGGATGGTGCCCTTAACTTTGCGTCCATCATCTGAACGTCCGCCTTTGGTTGTGGGGTCATAGGTGCAACGAAGTTCTATCACATTGCCTGCTTCATCTTTGATGGCTTTTTGACAGGTGACATAATAGGCATAACGCAGACGCACTTCACGACCTTCGGTAAAGCGAAAAAATTTGCGGTTGGCGTTTTCTTTGTAATCATCAGCTTCGATATACAATTCACGTGCAAAAGGAATTTCACGCGTACCAAAAGAGTCATCTTGTGGGTGATTTTTGGCAAGCAATAACTCGCTTTGATCTTTTGGGTAGTTTTCTATAACAATTTTAAGCGGTTTAATCACCGCCATAATACGTGGTGCTGTGGCATTTAAATCGTGCCGAACGGCATCTTCCAACATGCTCATTGGCACGGTCGATGGTTTTTTGGTGACGGTACTTTTTTGGGCATAGCTTCGAATGGATTGTGGCGGATAACCACGTCTTCTCATTCCCGATACACTTGGCATACGTGGATCGTCCCAACCATCGACCTTGCCTTTTTCAACCAGTTCGTTCAATTTGCGTTTGGATGTAATGGTGAAACTTTGGTTCAAACGGTTAAATTCAATTTGTTGCGGATGACACGAGAGTGAAATATTGTCTAAAACCCAATCATAAAGTGGACGATGATCTTCAAATTCAAGGGTACAAATAGAATGGGTTATGCCTTCTAAAGCATCGGATATGCAATGGGTGAAATCGTACATGGAATAAATGCACCATTTATCACCTGTGCGGATATGATGGGCCCGTTTTATGCGATAAAGAATGGGATCACGCATATTGATATTGCCTGATTGCATATCAATTTTGGCACGTAAAACCATACTGCCATCAGCAAAATCCCCTGCTTTCATGCGTGCAAACAGGTCTAATGATTCGGCAACTGGTCGGTCTCGGTAAGGACTGTTGGTGCCAGGAGTGGTAAAATCCCCGCGATTATCTTTTATCTCTTGTGGGGATTGCTCATCAACATAGGCTAAATCTTTTTCAATCAATTCTATGGCATAGTTGTAAAGTTTGTCGAAATAATCAGATGAATAGCGTACTTTTTCGTGCCATTTAAAGCCTAGCCATTGTATATCTCGCTGAATGGCTTGGGCGTATTCAACCGATTCTTTGGCGGGATTGGTGTCATCAAAACGCAAATTACACAAGCCCTTGTAGTCTTCGGCTATGCCAAAGTTTAAGCAAATTGATTTCACATGTCCTACATGCAGGTAACCATTGGGTTCTGGTGGAAAACGTGTGTGTACACGTTTGTGTTTGCCCGTTGCCAAATCTTCATCAATAACTTGGGTTATGAAATTTTCCGATACGTTTTTATCCGTCATTTTTGCTGTGCTTTGGTTGAATGAATGGTTATATTTTACTAACTATTAAGATTTAATCTAGTTATTAACCAAATTCCGATATAGAAAACACGATTATAGCAAACCAAGAAAATATCTTATCACCACTATTATCTTCTCAAGTTGCTCTAACTACAACTCTGCTAAGTTGATTTGGATGTTTTGAATTCTGCCATTGCGTTTTATGGTGACAGTTGCGGTGGAACTCTTGGTTAGAATATCCTGAAACTTGAGCATATTGGAGGCTGTTATGCGGTTGCCGTTGATGGCTGTAATAATATCATTCGACTTGAGCCCGTGTTTCATCAACAAACTGCCTTGAGCCAATGAAGAAACTCGCAAGCCTTGAATTTGCCCTGATTCATTGGTAATTAATTTCACGCTTGAGGCAATATCTTTTATTTTTTTGCTGTCAAATTTTTGTTGTTTCAGTAGCTCAAGCGGCGTTTTACCTGAGCCATTGATGTGATTGAGAAAACTGCTGGAACTGTTCTTGTTTTTTTGGGCTGTTTTTTTGTTGTTGGCGTCATGGCTTTTTTGGGAATTCTCTGGCAGTGAAATACGTTCTGATTTGCCATTATGATTGATGATAATATAGCTATCATGTATTTCTTTTAATCGTGCTATCGAAAAAATCTTATCGCCTACTTTGAATTTTTTTTGCTCGCCTTTGCCATTGCTAACATAGGCGTAACCCGTTTTGTTATCATTGGAGCTACTCATGGTGCCATTCAGCACCAAATCTAAAGTCGATGTTCGGGCATTGAGTGCTGTTTCGTACAATTTTTGTTTGGAACCAAGCAAGTGAAATTTAGCAATAGAACCCATGGTATTTGATGAATTAATCCGTCCACTAACTAGCAGTGAATCAGTGGGTGGAGCAAAATTATCACTGCCATTATGTTGCAAAGCAAATTTCAGCCACAAAAGTACAATAAGGGCTAAAATAGCCCAATTAAATACCACTTGCAGCTGATTTTTGTAGTGTGCGAACATTTAACTGGCTTACTTCATCGCATCTTCGATGGCTTGGCGTTGTTTTTCTGCCGCATCCAGCACATCTTTTTCAGCGGCTTTGGCTTTATCTACGGCATCACCATAACCTTTAAAGACATTATCTTTGCTCATTTTTGGATGGGCTTTTTTGGCTGCGGTTTTTTTGGCTTGTTGCTGATTTTTGACCTCAGGTTCTGGAGTTTCTGAACATGACACCAAAAAAACAAGTAAACATAATACTATTTTCTTCATTAGAATTCATCCTCGGTAATTTGCATAAGGCTGTTTGAGCCATTGAGCATGGTTTTAACATGAGTTTGAGCTCTTGGCAATATTTTTTTAAAATAAAATTCACAAGTTTTCATTTTGCCTTGATAAAAAGATTTTCCAAAGCGTCCACCGCTTTGTGCTTCTTGGTACATCTTTGCCCATGAAAATGCCAATAAAACATAGCCTGAATACATCAAAAAATCCACCGAAGCCGCCCCCATTTCATCCATGTTCTGCATGGACTTTTTCGTGATTTCTTGCATGATTTCTTGCCATTGGGTTAGGTATTCTTGCAATTCTTTGCTATAAGGATTGTTTGGGTTGTCGTTGATAAATTCAGCCAACTCTTCAGCCAGAGGCCCAAGCGTGCCATGATTGTTACGCATTATTTTACGTCCAAGTAAATCTAATGCCTGAATACCCGTTGTGCCTTCGTACAAGGTAAAAATTTTGGCATCACGGTACAGTTGTTCCATGCCGTGTTCTTTGATATAACCATGACCACCAAACACTTGGATGCCAAAATTGGTGACTTCTAAGGCGGTTTCGGTCATAAAGGCTTTGACAATCGGCGTTAAAACAATAACGATTTCATGGGCTCTTTTAGCTACCGCTTCATCTTCACTAAATCGAGAAAGTTCTATTTGTTTAATGGTGTAATAAGTCAATGCACGGTTGCCTTCGGATAAAGCTTTTTGCGTTAATAGCATTTTACGAACATCTGGATGCACAATAATCGGGTCGGCTGCTTTATTGGGGTATTTCACACCTGTTAAAGAGCGCATCTGCAAACGTTCTTTAGCATATTCTAAAGCTCCCAGATAGGAGGCTGAGGCGACTGCCATGCCTTGTATGCCAGTATTGAGCCGAGCCCCGTTCATCATGGTAAACATGCAATTCAGTCCACGATTTTCTTCGCCAATCAAATAGCCTTTGGCATCATCAAAATTCATCACACAAGTTGCCGAGCCATTTAAGCCCATTTTGTGTTCTACACTGGCTGGCCCAGCATTATTTCGTTCGCCATCTATGTATTTTGGTACAAGAAATAAGGATATACCTTTGGTTCCTTTCGGAGCATCGGGTAAACGAGCTAAAACCAAGTGAATGATATTAGATGTTAAGGAATGGTCGCCCGAGGTTATAAATATTTTTGTGCCTGAGATAGTGTAAGAGTTATCATCATTTGCCGTGGCTGTTGTGTTGAGCAAACCCAAGTCTGTTCCGCAATGGGGTTCAGTTAAACACATGGTTCCCGTCCATTGTCCTGTGGTCAGTTTGGGCAAATACTGTGCTTTTAAGTCATCGGTGGCGAAGTGTTCCAACAATTCACGCACGCCATGGGTCAGTCCTGGGTAGTTTGCCCAACCTGGACAATAATAGGTGTTGAGCTCGCCCAAAATAGACTGCAACCAATAGGACAGACCTTGACCATCGTATTCTGGATTGCCATCAAGGGAGGACCATCCGCTTTCACAGTAGTTTTTGTACAATTCAACAAAACCGTCAGGCGTCGAAACTTTGCCATCTTTTATTGAGCAACCTTGCTCATCGGCATTTTGGTTCAGCGGAGCGGCGTATTCAAATAGAAATTTTGAGGCTTCATCAACCACTGTTTCAAAAGTTGCGGCATCAATATCGGCAAATTTTGGTATGTTTTGGTAATGTTGTTCTATTTTAAAGACTTGTTCGGCTAGAAACTGAATATCTTTAACTGGTGCGGGAATCATTGGCATGTTTTTTCTCTGTTTGTTCTTTTTTGGGAAATGTATTTTATCAAACAAACGTATGAATTAACAATGATAATGCAATTTTAGCCTCTTTTTACGCCGCTTTCTTGTCCGCTATCAATGGCAAATATTCCATAGGATCAGGCCTGTCACGGAAACTATTGGTTTCATTAAGATAAATGACCTCACCTTTGCTGTTGGTAACAATAACAGTCGGATAGACTGTATCAGAATTATAACCCAAAATATTCATGCCTGTTGGCAAACCATTTTTATGATAGATACCCAATTGTTTGGCAGTAAAATTGCCCAAATCTGATAAAAACGTGAAGGGTACATTGAATTTTTTGGCAATCGCTTTGGTTTGGTATTCAGGTTGTGGAGAAATCAATAAAAATTTCACGCCTTGTAAGGACAGTTCTTGGTAATCTTTGGCTAATTCTTTTATTTGTGCAACACAGAACGGGCACCAATTGCCTCGATAAAAAATAAGCACCAAAGGCTTGCCCTTAAATGATGCTGAATTTATTTCTTGCTCTTCATCATAAACCTTAAATTCTGGCAAAGCTCTGCCTAGTGCCAGCTTGGTATTGGCTACACGCCCTAAGGATGAATACCAAAACAAATAGAGAATATAAATAGCGGTGGAAATTTCTGCCAAAACCAAAGACATGGTATTAAGCTTAACATTGCTTTGCAATGACGGAATAATAAACAGCACTAATATCATCGCCATTCCCAATGCCACAACCAAACTATGCACAGGCAAATAATCATGTGTTCGTGGCTTGTTTTGGAAAATCATAACTCCCATTAAAAAGACCATCAAGGGCAAAGCCGTAAGCAGCACTGCCACCCATGCAAAATCAAAAGGGGAGGCAACAAGTTGATAAATCGCATACACAATAACCGCCATTAATGTCAATGGGGCGAGCAACATATACAAGGATTTCAAAGCATTCATACATTAACTGAATTTTAAAAGAAAACCATCTTAGCATAACAAAAATACAATAAGAATCTGTTGTTCAAAAAGTTTATACTTGTTTACATTTCGACCGACTCATGAAAAAAAAGAATCTCAACAATAAAAAAGCCTGTGAATAGCACAGGCTTTTTGTTCATGAAATTAAAATATTTTTATTCAAAACCGTTTTTAAAGATAATATCATTGGCATAAGTTTCATCGGCTCCGATGTCAACATTTCCGAAGTTATTAGCAACAGTTGGGTCATCCCAACCATAATCTTCCATATCTATGTCTTTGTAAGTGAAATTACTGCCACCACAATAATCAATGGCAGGAGAAGTGTTGCTTATATGAAAGTCTCCATTAGCACGGTCAACAAACTGAGGGTCATCTACAATCGAAAAACCATTGTTGGTAAAGCTAGCAATTTCATGCACAATCAAACAATCCGTAGCAATATTGCCAGGGTTAGCATCATAAACAGGACCTGTACTTGAATCATGCACAATGGATGAATACAATGTTGATGTACCAGCAGATGCCGAAATAATGCCTAAAACAGCCGTGCTAGCATTATTGTCAGCAATGGTACTGTGTTGTATATCAATGTCCGCATCTGTATATGCTCTAAAGACATAAATATCGGAAAAACCATCTGCCCCATTATTGCCATTACTATGAAAAATCGAGCTGTAAGCTTGCAGATGAGAGCCCACTCCTATTCCATAATAAACCGTCCCAAGGTCTGATCGGTTATTGGCAAATACTGATGATTCAACTTCTGCAGTAGAAGCATCATTGTATATCGCTCCGCCATATCCACCAGTACCTGATTGATTGCCGTCAAAATAATTACAGGTTTCTTGACTCCAGCAGGACTTTGAAAGTCTTTTAGTGACCAATTTTGCACCAGAACTTAAGGATATTCCACCACCATTTGAAAAACTGGTGCCAGCGGTATTGCCTTGCACCAAGCCCGCATAGATTGTTAACTCCGAGTTTGCTCCTGTTATGTATGCACCGCCACCATTTTTGACACCAGCATTACCAGTATCTGAACTATTTCCTGAAAGGTTGGCTGGATTTGTGTTGTCTCCTATACAGCCAAAAAAGCAAAATTGATGCCCAAACAAAGTTGCTCTTGCACCATTATCAGCATAAATGCCACCGCCTTCATTTAGAGATTTATTGGCTGCAATACCTCTTAAGTCTAAAAAACCACCTGCTGTGCCTGAATAGGATAAATAGCTACAACCATTTGTCAATACGAGTCCACCACCTTTGCCATCAAGCGTACTACTGCCACCACCTGCGGCTGTATTTAAAGTAACACCGCTGTTTCCAGACATAAATATTGATGCATCTGCACCATCACAATAGATGCCGCCACCGAGTTCGGCAGTGTTGCTAAAGATTAAGCTATCAGAAATTGAAAAATCCGTATTTCCAACAACTATGGCAATGCCGCCACCCCATTGACTGGTGTTATTAGTAATCCAAACATTACTCAGATTAACTTGAGCATCTGCTCCAATTGTCGAAATTCCTCCTCCTGGAAAAAAACCCGAACCACTACCGCTTTCTAGCCGTATCGTATCTAAAACAACAGTATTTCTTTGCGTCGAACCTTGCACTTTAACCACAGGAGAACCACTGGTAACGCCTAAAATTTTTGATTGAGTCGAACCCTGGGTTCCTGCTTGGGCTGCGGCACAGTCGGCATATCCGCCTTTTATGGTGATACTTTTATCATCTATTAAAATATTTTCATTGAATGTTTCTGCCACTAAGCGAATTTCAGTCTCATTGGCATCAAGTGCATCTTGAATTTTTGTTGCACCAAGGTGATAGTCACATTGTGCAGCACTACCAACTGTTGCAAACCCAGCACCTTTGTTGGCTTTGTAGTTAGCCAGTGATTTTTGCAATTCAATTTGTTCATTTAATTGCTTTTTGACTGTATCACTAAGGTTTGGATTGTCTATCGTTGTAGACATGGCACTGAAAGACAGTGCCAATAGTGATATAAATTGAATGGATTTTTTCATGTTTTTCCCCGTTTAAGTATTAAATATTCTTTCATGATACATCATATTTTAATAAATACCGTATATTTC
>CAZQMH010000098.1:0-9512 GCA_964594435.1 uncultured Alcanivoracaceae bacterium | reverse complement strand
TTGCCCAAATTCACCTTTTCCGCAGTAGGTTCTCTATTCTCGGACAAGCTCCTAGTGCGAGTACATTAAAGTCGCCATCTGCTTTTGTTGTAATCGGAACATTATTCAGTTTGAATATGATCCATGCTTCGTTTTTCTGGAATTGACTCGGCTCATACACTTAGATGATCTCCTTTTGAAACATAACGAATAAGGATAGATTGTGAGAGCGAAGCGAACCACAATCTGAACTGTTTGTTGGACAAGCCTGATTTAATTAATTGTTTTTGTTGCATAGCAAATAGCTTTTTAAGTTTTTATGATGTTGATATCTATCAAACCACATTTTTTGTTGTAAGTCATTATAAAATTTCTATTCCATCATGTTTTGTGATTTATTGTCAATATTGGTCAAATGTGCTTGATTTCAAGTGAGCAGGTTTAGCCACTTAAACTCTGACATTTTTTAATTAACCAAAATCCCGATAGTGAATCGCAATAAAGAGTGCAAGCAATGAGTCGTATCATCTGTGATACTCCCACATCCGTGTGGGTTTGTATGGACGGTATGGGAAAAACATCAGGAATATTTTTTCATGATACCCCGCAGGGCGAAACCCATGGATGGGTGAAGTAAAATCCTTTCCATAAGGATTTTTGACGATTTCTTAGGGGGCTGGGGTGGTTTTGGGTTGGGCATGTTTGGCGAATGGTTTTTGGGTTTGCATGCCGAGTGCGGTAAACATTTTAGCATCTTCTGTGGCGTCTGCATTTGGGGTTGTGAGTAGTTTTTCGCCTGAAAATATAGAGTTTGCTCCTGCCAAGAAACAGAGGGTTTGCCCTTCTTGGCTCATTTGCTTTCTGCCTGCTGATAATCTGACTTGTGTTTGTGGTAAGACAATTCTGGTGGTGGCTACCATTCGTACCATGTCCCAAATTTGTACGGGTTCTTTATCTGCTAAGGGTGTTCCTTTGACGGCTACTAGGGCGTTTATTGGTACGGATTCGGGTTGTGGGTTTAGGGTGGATAGGGCGACTAACATGGCGGCTCGGTCTTCTGAGCTTTCGCCCATGCCGATGATGCCGCCTGAGCAGACGGTTATGTTGGTTTTGCGGACATTTTCGATGGTTTGTATACGGTCTTCGTATGCTCTGGTTGAGATGATTTCTTGGTAATAGTCCTTGGATGTGTCGAGATTGTGGTTGTAAGCATACAGTCCTGCTTCGGCAAGGCGTTTGGCTTGGTTTTCGGTAATCATGCCGAGTGTGCAGCAGACTTCCATGTTCATTTTGTTGATGGTTCGCACCATTTTTAGTACTTGATCAAATTCTTTGCCGTCTTTTACTTTACGCCATGCGGCTCCCATGCACACGCGTGATGAGCCCGAGGCTTGGGCTTTGCGGGCTAATCGTTCAACTTGGTGCACGCTCATTAAATCATTGCCTTTTATATCGGTGTGGTAGCGTGCAGCTTGTGGGCAATAGGCACAGTCTTCAGAGCAACCTCCAGTTTTTACTGAAATGAGGGTTGATATTTGTATTTTATTGGCATCGTGTTGTGCTCGATGGATGGTGGCTGCTTGGTACAGCAAGTCCATCAATGGTTGGTTGTAGATGTCGAGTATCTCTTGGCGAGTCCAGTTGTGTTTGCAGTTGTGGTTTGTTGTTTTCATGTTTGATTTGCGGTGCTGATTAAAAGACTGACAGCATTGCCGCCAAAGCCTACGGAGTTGATTAATATGTGAGTGATTTTTTGTGGTGTATTGTGCGGTTTGTAAAATGGTGTGGCAATAAATTTTTGCTTTTGCAACATAAATAATGCCATTTGCAGGCTCAACATGCCGCTGGCTGCCAGAGCATGACCAACTTGCCATTTGTTACAGGTAAAGGCGGGAATTTTTTTGCCAAATATGTTTTTTATTGCTTGGTGTTCGGCAGCATCGCCCAGAAGGGTTCCTGGCGTATGGGTGACGATGATGTCTATGTTGCTTGGTTTGGTATTTGCAAGTGCCATTTGCATAGATTTTTGCAAACATTTGGCATCTGTCGATAAGGAGGTGTTGTGGCTTAAGATTTCTGTGCCATAGCCTATGCCTGTTATCAGTGCGAGTGTCTGTTTGTTTTGTTGTTTTTGTAAACAGGCAATGCCCGTCGCTTCTGCTAAGACCATGCTGTTTTGTGTTTTGTTAAAATCAAGGGCTCGGCAGGGGTATTTTTGTTGTGTATTTTTGGCATAAATACCCAATGCTTGCATTTGTGCAATGGTGAAATCTGTCAGCGGTGCTTCGCTGGCTCCGACCATAAACTTATCACTCATTCCGGCTTTTATCCATGCACATGCATTCGCTATTGCGGCGAACGCTGATGAGCAGGTTATCGAGTGACTGATAACAAAGCCTTGGCTGTTTAAGTCGTGTGCCAACCATGAGGAGATATTTCCTAGCGTGGTATTTGGTGAGACCAGAGAGCTGAGTTTTTTATGCTGTTTATAGTCAGTGTGGTATTTTTCAAATAAGGTTGTCGCTCCACGTGATGAGGACATGTTTATGCCAAAATCGCTTGTTTGCCATTGGCTTTGTTGCAGAGCTTTGCGAGCGGTGAACAGGGCATACAGCACGGTGTTGTCTAGTTTTTTGTATTTTTTTGTGCTGGCTTGTAATTGTTTTATGGCTTGCTTTTCTGTGTTTTCCAGACGACTGACATGCTGTTGCTTGTGGTTGAGTGAAAAAAGTGGTTTTTGTTGGCAATAATTGTGCCAAATGGCTTCATTTTTTACACCTAAAGCCGATAAGGTGACCAGAGACGCGATGCAGACTTTCATGTTGAGTAGCCTCATTTCAATAGCGAAGCGATGATTGGTTTCGCTTCGCTATTGGGATTTAGGACTTGTACCTAGTATTCAATATTTGCATTAATTTCTAAACCTCTATCGGTAAATGTCAAATCACCAACTTGCCGTGTCCACCACAACATTTTTTGTGAAATGGCGTTTTGTTTTTCCATCGTGGCTTTTTCTTCTGCACTCATGTATTTGCCTGTGAAAGTCGCCATGCTGGCATAAATATTTTTGAACATTGTGGCACTGGCATCAAAATTAAAGATGCTTTTGTCTGATTGACTTGCGACCGTTTGGGTGAGGGCTTTGTCGCTGCCTAAACCCAGGGAAATGCCGATGGTTTCTTGTCCAATTGCCATAAATACGTTGTCTAAATTAATAGGAATTTGTTTGCCAGAAACGGGAATTAGTTTGGAAACATTGACGGCTTTACCACCAACTTCCAGACCCATTTTTTGCAGTTCTGGCATCATGCTTTGTGCCATGCCTAATAAGGATTGTGGGCTGTCTACGGCGAGTAATAATTGTGCATCAAGTTTTTTCACTATGTCTTTAGGTTCCGTTTGTGACATATCAAGCTGCACTTCATTTATAACGATGTTGACACCTTTAAAATTGCTTACAAAAGGTGGTAAGGGTTGGTTGATTTTAGCTTTTATGGTGGCTACTTTTTCATTAATGCCGCTAAAAAATTCACATTTATATGGGCTGGCTTCTACACTGTTGACAAAATCCATAGCTATTTTTTTAGCCCCTACAATATCAAAACTAAAGCCATAAGTCAGCTCATGAGCACCCGGCGATGATGGGATACGTCCTGTCATGCCTGACAATTTGTCGCCGAGTCCGCCAGTTAATTCCAGTATGAGATGTGAGTCCATGACATGTTCATCAAACAAAGTGGTTCCACCAACAAGTCGTGGCATTTTATCAAACATTTGCAAGATTTCCGTCTTACAGTCGGCTGAAAGTTTGCCATCTTCCACTTGCAGTAAATCTAGCATGGGTGTTGGGTGATTGTTTGGGTTGACGAAATAATCAGCCAGTTGGCGCATATCTATCCAGTACAATCCTGTTGGAATATAATTGTATTTTGCTAGTGTTTGCTTGTATTGACTGCCTTGAGTCAACGATTTGCTGGGCTTGGTAAAACCCAAAAGTTTTGGCATCAGTTTGTCCACTTCTCGTGTGGGTGAAAAACTGACCACCATTTTCTGCCCTTCTAATGATACCAAAATCTTGGCTTCTTTGTCGCCAAATTGGTAAATTGTGCGTTTGCCATCTTGGTTTTTGGTGGCAGTGTCGGGTTTGGATTCGTTGGCTTTTGCCATCAATTCATCGACGAATGCTTGCATGTCATTATTTTTTGCTAAATTCAAACGCAAAACTGGAAATAAGTCAACCGCATAAAAAGCCATTTCAAACTCATCAATATTAAAGCCCATTTTTTCTAGGCCTTTTGCATTGAGCCATTTGTTGGCAAATTCATCAATTTCTTTAGCTTTATCAGCTGGTGCTGATTTTTTTATGGCATCAAGATAAATGGTATCAATCATTTCTCCAAGTGCGGCATACATGTCATCCATTTTGTTTTTGAAATTTTGTGGTAAGGGATGTTTGCCATCATGCACATAAGAAAAGAGCACGGGTGTTTGGGCGGGGATATAACTTAATAAGTCTGATGTTTCGACTTGTTTTGTTATGGGAGCGGCAACTGTTGTTTTTTCAGTTGCGGAATTTTGGCTGGTTTTTTCATCGTCGCTACACGATGTCAGCGTTAAGGAAAGGCTGAGTGCCAAAGCGGCTAATAATTTACTCTTTTTCATAATATTCTCTTAATTTTAAATTTTTAAATTTTTTCAACTTTCAATATGGTGCCATTTAGTTCTGTTACTTTTACTTTTGCACCAAGTGGTAAATCTTCGTTGCCTTCCACTTTCCATGTGGTGTCATCGGCATTGATTTTACCAAAGCCATTTTTTATAGGGTGCGATAAGTTGTAGGTTTTTCCTATCAGTTGATGACCTCGTCGGTTGAGGTTTGGCATGGCATCAACTACTGGATTGTTTTTGCGATAAAAATGCCATCCAATAATCGACACAAGAGACAAAAGGAAAAACGCGACAATCTGAATTTGCCATGAAATATTCATCAGTGCCATGATGCCAGCGGTGGCAGCGGCAGCAAACCCAACCCATAATAAAAAGAAGGTGCCAGTTAAGGTTTCAATGACAATCAGCACAACGGCGAATGTTAACCAGTGCCAAGGTGTTAAAACTTCAAACCACGCCATAATTTTCTCCTAAGATTTTTTGTTATCTTTTAGGGCTTCTTTGGCAATTTCGGTAATGCCAGTAAGGGAACTCAAAATACCTGTGGCTTCCATAGGAATTAGCATGGTTTTAGAGTTTGGTGAATCGGCAAATTTACCAAAGGCATCTAAATATTTTTGTGCCACGAAGTAATTGATGGCTTGGGTGTTTCCTGAGGCAATGGCTTTTGATACAACGTGCGTGGCTCGGGCTTCGGCTTCGGCTTGTCGCTCGCGGGCTTCGGCTTCCCTAAATGCGGCTTCTTTTTTACCTTCTGCGGTGAGAACGGCTGATTGTTTTTCACCTTCGGCTCGTAAGATGGCTGCTTGTCTTTTGCCTTCTGCTTCCAAAATGTCGGCACGTTTTTCACGTTCGGCCTTCATTTGTCGTGCCATTGATTGCACTAAATCATGTGGTGGCTTGATGTCTTTTATCTCAATTCGGGTGACTTTTATGCCCCAAGGTGAAGTGGCCTCATCGACAACTGCCAGCAATCGGTGGTTTATTTGGTCGCGTTTTGATAAAGATTCATCCAAATCCAGTCCGCCCAGGACGGTACGGATATTGGTCATGGTTAAATTTAGCACTGCATATTCTAAATTATTGACTTCATAGGCGGCTTGCGGGGCGTTGAGTACTTGGTAGAACACGACACCATCAACGGTAACTACGGCATTATCACGGGTAATGACTTCTTGTGAGGGAACGTTAAGTACTTGTTCCATCATGTTTATTTTTCGACCTATGGCATCAAACCACGGCACTTTTAAGCCCAATCCTGGATCGAAAGTTTTTTTGTATTTGCCAAAGCGTTCAATGGTGTATTGGTAGCCTTGCGGTACGATGGTGAATGTTTTCATGATTGTTAAAAATCCCAGTACACCAAGCACCAGATAAAATATATTTTGTGGACTGTTCAACATTGTCAGTTTCTCCTGTAGAATGTATTGCAACGCGTTATTTTACACATTATAGACAAGGACTGCTAGCTTGGCATGTGCCGAAAGTTATATTTGTGGGGTTTTACTTGCTAAACAGTATTTTATCCAATTTCCCTTTGGCTTCAAAAGCGGCCAAATCATCGTAACCTCCAACATGAAAATCCCCAATAAAAATCTGTGGAACGGTGAATCGACCCGATTTTTCTATCATTTCTTGTTTTAACTGTGGGTTTTTGTCGACTCGAATTTCATTAAATTGGATGTTTTTCTTGTTGAGCAATCTCTTGGCGGCAAAACAATAAGGGCATAAAAGCGTACCATAAAGTGTTACGTGTTGCATCGTTTTTTATCCTGAATAGTGAAGCGGGTATTAAATCAATTGTCGTTTAAAATTTCAACAACTTGTAGACTTTTTAAAGGTCTTAACCACGCTTTTGTGTGAGTAATGGGTAGTTCGTCATGAAACTGCAATGCTTGGGCTTTGTTTTGGAAAATGCCATAGGTTACAATCCACCAATCTGTATCATCTCGTACGGTTTTAAAAATAGTGATGGGTTGCTGACTATGTGCTAAGTTTTGTTTAAACGTGCGGGCATTGTTTTCTGTGCTCACACCGATGAGTTGATAGGTCCAATAGTGTTGGTAATTTTCTAAATTGAACGAACTTTGTGTCTTGTGGCTAGCTATTGCTGGCTTTTTTGTTGCCAGCTGTGCTTTTTTTATGTTTGGTTTTGGTTTACTATTGGGCTTTGGTTTGCTGTTTTGTACACGGTTTTGTTTGCTGATTTGCTTGATGTTTTGAAATTTGGGAAGTTTAAGGGTTTTTATTTTTACTTCGCCATCTTGTTTGTTTTGTTGTTGCAGCCGCTGGGCTTTGAGCTTGGCTTGGGCTTGTTGTTCAGTAGTGGCACAGACCCATTTGTTATTGGCAGCGTAACAAATGATGTTAGTATCTTGGGCTTTCCCTTGGGCTTTTGCTTTGGCATCGCCATTAAATAGGGTGAACAACAGAACAACCATTATCCCAATGCTCAATTGCCTTTTAGCATGTGCAATTATTGGCAGTTTTTTATCGCTTGTAATATATCTTTTTCGCATACATCTGTGTGAATCTCAGTTTCCCCGATTTTTTTAATGAGTATCAGTCGGTGCTTGTTGGCAAGCACTTTTTTATCCAGCCGCATTAACTCAACTAAAGCTACGGTATCAATCTCTTTTGGTAGCTTAGTCAACAATTGAAAATCTTGCAAGTTCTTTTCTAGTTCTTTTCGTAGATTGTTGCTGGCAATGTTTAAAATGACCGATAATTCCGCCGCCATTACCATGCCAATGGCGACCGCTTCACCATGGGTGTAAAGTTGATAATTGCTGTGGGTTTCTATCGCATGGGCAAAGGTGTGACCGAGATTTAGCAAGGCTCGTATGCCTGATTCTTTTTCGTCTTGTTGCACGATTTCTGCCTTAAACTGACAGCATTTTGCTATAACTTCGGTTAAAATAGGCATATCTTGGGCTAAAATTGCCGAACTGTTGCGATCGAGCCATTTTATGAATGGTGCTTGATTGATGTAGCCGTACTTGAGTGTTTCGCCCAGACCCGACTTGAATTCACGAAGTGGCAAGGTTTTTAAGGTCGATGTATTGATAATGACGGCTTGCGGTTGATGAAAGGCTCCAATAAGATTTTTTCCGTGCGTGTGGTTGACTCCTGTTTTGCCACCAACTGAGGCATCCACTTGTGCTAGCAAGCTGGTCGGTACTTGTATAAAATCAATGCCACGCATCCATGTGGCAGCAGCAAAGCCGGTCATATCGCAAATGACTCCTCCGCCCAAAGAAATCAATAAATCGTTGCGGGTGAAATTATTTTCTGCTAAAAAATCAAGAATACAGTGCCAACTGGCTACGGTTTTGTATTCTTCACCATCCTTTAAATTCAAGGAAAAAAGCTGCTGATTATAGGGTGTGAGTGCTGCTTGTAGCGATTCGAGGTACAAAGGGGCAACGGTTTGGTTCGATATGATGGCAATTTTTCTGTTCTTTAGCTTGTTTGATACAGAACTAAAATCAAAGGCTTGTTGGTTGATAAAGATATTGTACTGGCATGTTTTGAGTTTTATCGGTAGGCAGATTGTTTTCATAGTTTTGTTTTTTGTTTGCTGGGTTAGAAATAGTGTTTGATAATTGTTGTTGCCATTTTGTGTGGTGATTGGTGCCCTGTTTTGACGGTTATTATTGCGATAGATTGGTATAAGGGGTTACGAATTTCTGCCATTGTTTGCAGTCGTTGCTTTCTGTCGCTAAATTGCAGTAATGGTCGTTTTTTGTCTTTCCGTAGTCGGTACAATTGTTGTTTGACGTCGGTTTTTAAATAGATAACTATGCCGCGACTTTGTTTAATGATTTGGCAATTCTTTTCACGCACCACAATGCCGCCACCTGTGGCAATGATTGCGGGTGGTTTTTGCAATAAATCTTGTAACATTTGCGTTTCACGAAGACGAAAACCTGCTTCTTTCTCGATTTCAAAGATAAGATTGACGCTGACACCACAACGCTTCTCCAGTTCGGCATCCACATCGTAAAAATCCATGCCTAATTTATGAGCGATAATGGAACCTACGGTCGTTTTTCCTGCTCCCATGGGTCCAACAAGGAGAATGTGTTTGTGTCGATTCTTTGGCATCTAGGATTTGGGTTTATTTAAAAACATCAAGTCTAGCATGAAAGCCAAATAATTTTAATGTACAGCGGCTTTTATCGGGCAAGATTGTACAATTTTTGCTTCAATATCCAATAATTCGCGCAAACGTTGCTGTACTTCTTTTTTGTTAAAATACTGATAGGCCAATTTGATAAAAAGTTCGTAATGTCGGTATTCAGCGGCTGCCAGTCGTTGATAAAAATCTTTGATTTTGGGCTCTAGCAATGCCGCACCGACGATGCCAAATCGCTGAGCACCCCGTTTTTCTACGATGCTAAACATAAGCAGCCGGTCTAACAAGTAATACTGTGGGTCTTTACGCATGGCTTGCATAAATGAGCCTATGTAAAAGTTGGTTTTATCGGGTATTTGTTGTAAACCACGAGCCAGCATTATCTTTATGACTTCTCGAAAGTGTGCCATTTCTTCCATTGCCAAGTCTATCATTTCCCGTACAATAGCATCCTTGTCTGGATAATGCACCACCATTGACATGGCTAGGGTGGAGGCTTTGCGTTCATTGGCTGCATGGTCGATTAGAAAAGCATCAAAATCAGCCATGACGGCTTTTATCCAGCGAGGGTCGGTTTTACATTTTAAGTCGTATGAATACATTTATTCTCTAAATGGTTTTTAGTTTATTTTGCCAAGCAAGGATAGTCTTTTTGTAAAGTGGGTTCACCCGCCATGGATAATAATCGAAGCCTCATTGTTTCACTCAACATCTTTGGTGGGTAAAC
>CAZQMH010000097.1:0-9519 GCA_964594435.1 uncultured Alcanivoracaceae bacterium | reverse complement strand
TGATAGGTAAATTTTTCACCACGGCAATAGAGTTGCGTTGTTCGATAGGGTTGCGAATTAAAATTCCGATTTTTTCATCTTGCCAATGTACGGTTGTTTCTGATTTACCCAAAACTTTATCAACCACAACATTAGCAACTTGACGATTGGTTAAACCCAAAGCGGCAATACGTGCTTGGTCAAAATAAATTTGGATTTCTGGGTTTCCAGCTGCCAAACCATCATCGACATTGACCAAAAATTCACTCTGACTCAAAGCATCTCGAATGGCTCTGGCTTCTTTTTTCAACAGCTCAATATCAAAGCCCGATATTTCAATTTCGATAGGATTGCTCAACTCAAAGTATTCTCCAGCTTGTAATTCGCTGCTTAATCCAGGTTCATTGTTCAAAATCGACAATACCTGTTGTTCGACTTCGGTCTTGTTAAAGCCTTTTTTTGTGCGAATCAGCAATTGTCCCGAATTTTCACCCGCCGATAATGCCGAAACATCCAATTTTGCTCCTTGTCCACCTATACCGTAAACAAAATCAATGCTGGCAACGGCTGTTAATTTTTGGCTGAGTTTTTGTATGATTTCATCGGTTCTTTCTATCACTTCTCCTTCGGCAAGTTTAAAATTAACCCGCACGGTGCTGGCATCTAAATCAGGAATAAGATTCATGCCCAACTTGGGAATAATGCTTAATGTCAGCACAAAAATTGCCAGCGTCAATGCCAAAACAAACAGCCGATGTTTTAAACACCACGGCAATAATCTTCGGTAAGCTTGTGCCAAAATATTAAAACTAATCTGCACCGCCATTGACGGCAACCAAAAGATTTTATGAAAAATCCAAGCGATACTTTTAATGATGGATTTAAACACTAAAAACACATAGTCCAACAAATGGTTAAACACAAACTTTCTGCCTCTTTGCAAATTAGCACCAAGTTTAGTTTTGGGTTGGTAACGGGCATCATCATTTACCATGTGTTGTTTTCTTTTTGTGCCCAGACTCATTAACATTGGCATCAAAGTTAGGGCGATAAAAAGTGAAACTAATAAGGTAAAGCTAACCGTCAAAGCTTGGTCTTTAAATAATTGTCCGGCAATACCCTTGACAAATACCAACGGCAAAAAGACCGCAACTGTAGTCAAAGTCGATGCCACAATTGCACTGCCCACTTCGGTGGTGCCCACTTTTACAGAAGTCAGTTTGTCTAAACCAGCCTTGCGTTTGGCAGCAATATTTTCCAGCACCACAATACCATTGTCCACCAACAAACCAATAGCTAAAGCGATACCACCTAAAGACATAATATTAAATGAAATACCCGCTTTGTACATCAAAAAGAAACCCGCAACCACCGACACAGGTATCAACGTCGCAATAACCAGCGTTGCCAACACATCTTGCAGAAATAAATAAATAACGAATACTGCCAATACGCCACCAATAATAGCAGCTGATGTCACATTACCAATGGCATCTTTGATAAAAACCGATTGGTCGTTGATGATTTTTAAAGCGGTATTCTTGGGCAAATTCTTTTGTAGTTCTTGCAGTTTATCCTTAACATTTTGTGCCACTTCCACCGTATTGGCATCGCCTTCTTTGTAAATGGCGATTTCTATGGCTTCTTTACCATCTAAGCGATTAATCGACGTTCTGTCTTTATGCGACATGCTGACTTTTGCCACATCCCGCACGCGTATCTGCTTGCCTTGCATGTTACGAATAACAATATCTCGAATGGCATCAAGGTTTTTAAATTGGTTAACCGTTCTCACCAAATACAATTGTGTGCCTTGTTTAATCGCACCGCCTGATAAATTGATGTTTTCTTGTCGCAAACGTGAAGATATTTCACTGATGCTAATGCCCAGTTGTGCCAGTTTGTCTTGGTCGGGTTCGACTTGAATCTCCTGCTCCAATCCACCACTGACTTTAACCGCAGCAACGCCTGAAACGGGTTCGAGTTTTTTCTTAAAAAGTTGTTCACTCAAAGTGCGAATGGCTTTGAGTTGGTTGAGGTTTTCGCTTGGCTTTTCAAGCATTAAAACCACTTGCATAATCGGTGCGGTCGAAGGATTAAAGCGTAATAACACAGGAGCATCGGCATCCAAAGGCAAGCGTACTGAATCTATTCTGTCGCGAATTTCATAAGACGCTTGTTTTATATCCGCATCCCAGTTCAGTTCCAGTTTGACATCCGAACGACCCGTGCTTGAAACCGAATAAATCCGTGAAAGCCCTTTAACCACACCGACACTTTCTTCCACAGGTTTGGTAATGAGCAGCTCAATTTCCTCAGGTCCTGCATTTTCATACTCGGTGCGAATGGTAAAAGTCGGGTACTGCAAGTCGGGCAAAAGGGTTTGCGACATCTCTTTAACAGCAATACTGCCAAACAGCATCAAAGTAATGGCGAGCATGGAAATGGTCACCCGCCTTGTGGTTGCGAAATTTATCAGCGATTTAATCATATTATTCGATAACTTCCACGTGCGAACCTTCTGCAAGATTGTTCTTGCCAGTTGTGACCACTTTTGTGTTTAACTCAATGCCACTGAGAATTTCATAGGCATCATCCATCTCATAACCGAGTTGCACATCTTTTTTACTGACCGTATTATCGGCGTTTATGGCGTACACAAAGGCATTGTCATCTTCACGTATCACAGCATTTTTCGACACCAAAAGCGTGTTTTTATGTTGGTCTATGATGATTTCAGTTTTGCCAAACAAGCCAGGTCTGAGTTTATATTTGATGGCATCATTTATCGCTATGACCACTTTAAACGTTCCCGTTGCACTATCGACATAGGGTTCAATCCGCAAAATTACACCCTTGATGGTTTGTGGCAACGAACTGAATTTAAAATTAACAGCCAAACCTGTGGAAAACAAATTCCACTTATCTTCGGGTACGTTAATGACAGCTTGCAGAGAATGAAAATCAACGATTTCATAAACAGCTGTATTTAATTGAATCAGATTGCCTTTTTTGATAGAACGCTTGGTAATAATGCCTGCAATCGGAGCTTTGATTTGGGTAAACTCTAAATCTAATTGCGCCTGTTGCAAAGAAGTTTTCAAGCTTTGGGTTTCAAATTTGAGGTTATCAACCGATTCTTTGTTAGCCAATCCTTTTTTTAATAAGGATTGAGCTCGTTGGTAGTTGTTTAGTACTTTTTGGTAATTTGCCTTGGCACTCTTTAAGCGTAATTGTTGCACATCTGACTCCAAAACTGCCAAAACATCGCCCGCTTTTACTTTATCACCAACCTCAGCATTAATCTGTAAGACAATGCCGCTGGCTTTGGAAGTGACCGCTGATTCTAAATCGGCTTGGAGAATGGTGGTGGTTTTGAATACAGAAATGGCATCGCCTGCATAAATTTCTGTTGCTTCAACATTGATAATAACTTCGTCTTTCTCATCTTTGTCCTTTTGGTTTTTTTTATTTGAATGAGAATTTTTTGTTTTGCTTTTGCTCTGGCTATCTGTACTTTTATCTCCAAATGAGCAAGAGGTAAGTGTAATGATAAATAATAATAGGATTATTTTTTTCATGTTGAAGAATTTCCGCATACAGTTTTTTTAAAGTAAAACTATTGTAGCCAACAAAGGAAAAAATTAACATGTGTAAAAAGTCACTTTTTTTGATTTTCTTCAATTCATACCTATGATTTCAATACAACCTGCCAGTATTTCACCTGATTCCAATCAAACAAGTCAAGCTTTGCAACCATTAGCAAAGCAAGAGAATTATCGTTTTAAATTCTTTTTCAAACGTGCCAATGCGTGTAGCTGAGCTACGGCTTTGGATAGCTCGGCTTGGACTTGGGCTATGTCTTGGCGTTTGTCGGAGTCTTTGAGTAACCGTTCGGCTTCTTCTTTGGCTTGAATGGCTGCGGCTTCATCAATGTCTTCGGCTCGGGTTGCAGTATCAGCTAAAACGGACACAAGATAGGGTTGAACCTCAAGGATACCACCAGAAACATAGTAGTTTTGGTGGCTTCCATCAGTTAGTTCAACTCGTACTTCACCGGGTTTTAATAATGTCATTAGGGGTGCATGGCGTGGGGCAATGCCCAATTCACCAGCAACTCCTGTGGCAAATACCATGGCGACTTCACCTGAAAATATTTCATTTTCAGCACTGACGATATCGCATTGAATTGTACTCATAATTTACTCCTGAGAATTTCAGCTTTAAGCGGCTTCTTTTTCTTCCATTTCTTTGGCTTTGGCAATCACTTCATCAATAGAACCTGCCATGTAGAAAGCTTGTTCTGGCAAATGATCGTATTCGCCTTCAATAATACCTTTAAAGCCACTGATTGTTTCTGCTAATGAGACGTATTTTCCTGGGCTGCCAGTAAAGACTTCGGCAACGAAGAAGGGTTGTGAGAAAAATCTTTCTACTTTACGAGCTCGGTAGACCACTTGTTGGTCTTCGTCAGATAATTCATCCATCCCTAAAATGGCGATAATGTCTTTTAGTTCTTTGTAGCGTTGCAATGTACCTTGTACCGCACGGGCAACATTATAATGCTCTTCGCCGACCACATTTGGGTCTAATTGGCGAGAAGTTGAATCCAATGGGTCAACCGCTGGATAAATTCCGAGTTCGGCAATGTTACGTGATAATACAACGGTTGCGTCCAAATGGGCGAAAGTTGTGGCAGGTGATGGATCGGTTAAATCATCTGCTGGTACGTAAACCGCTTGAATTGAGGTAATTGAACCTTTTTTGGTTGAGGTAATTCGTTCTTGTAACATACCCATTTCTTCAGCTAGTGTCGGTTGATAACCCACCGCTGATGGCATACGTCCTAGTAGAGCGGATACTTCGGTACCTGCAAGTGTGTAACGGTAGATATTATCAATAAATAATAATACATCGCGTCCTTCGTCACGGAATTGTTCGGCAATGGTCAGTCCTGTTAGGGCAACACGCAGTCTGTTTCCTGGAGGCTCATTCATCTGTCCGTAAACTAATGCCACTTTATCCAGTACATTGGAGTCTTTCATTTCGTGGTAAAAATCGTTTCCTTCACGAGTTCTCTCACCAACTCCAGCAAATACGGAGAAACCTGAGTGCTCAATGGCGATATTTCGGATAAGTTCCATCATGTTGACGGTTTTACCAACGCCAGCACCACCAAATAATCCGACTTTACCACCTTTGTTGAATGGGCAAACAAGGTCGATGACTTTGATGCCTGTTTCTAGGATTTCATCAGAAGCGGCTTGTTCTTCATAACTTGGGGCTTGTCGGTGAATCGACCATTTTTCTTCTTCGCCAATGTCACCTGCATTATCAATTGGGTTGCCTAATACATCCATGATGCGGCCGAGTGTTTTTGTGCCAACTGGTACTTGAATTGGAGCACCAGATTTGCTTACTTCAAGGTTACGTTTTAAACCATCGGTTGAACCAAGAGCAATGGTTCGTACCACGCCATCACCTAGTTGTTGTTGCACTTCTAGGGTTGTGCCTGTTTCTGCGATTTTTAATGCTTCGTAAATGTTTGGTACGTCTTTGCGGTCGAACTCGACGTCAACTACCGCACCAATGATTTGTACTATTTTACCTGAACTCATCTTTCTTTTTCTCCAATGACTTAAACTGCGGCGGCTCCGCCAACAATTTCTGAAATTTCTTGTGTAATGGCAGCTTGACGTGCCTTGTTATATATTAATTGTAACTCTTTTATTAAATCAGTTGCGTTGTCTGTGGCGTTTTTCATGGCGACCATGCGAGCGGCGTGCTCACTGGCTAAATTTTCTAGTATGCCTTGAAATACTTCAGCTTCAACATAACGACCCAAAACAAACTCCAGAACATCTTTTGCCTCTGGCTCATAAATGTAATCAAAGTTATCACGAATTTGTTCGTCTTTAACGGGTTCCAAAGGCAATAATTGTTGCACTTCGGGTTTTTGGGTTATCGAGTTGACAAAATCGTTGAATACCAAATATAAGCGGTCGATTTTTTCTTCGCTAAAGGCATCCAACATGACTTTTACTAGACCAATCATTTTTGTTAGCTCTGGATTGTCACCCAAGGATGAAATACTGGCTTTCATTTCGACATTAACTTTTTTGAAAAAGCTTGAGGCTTTGTTGCCGATTGTAACGACATCTACGCCTATGTTTTGGTCTTGCCATTGTTTCATGTGGGCTATGCTTTTCTTAAAAAGATTGGTATTTAAACCGCCACATAGACCACGATCGGTGGAAATAACCACGTATCCTACACGTTTGACTTCGCGTTCTTTCATAAACGGATGTCGGTATTCGGGTGAGGCGTGTGCCATATGACCAATTATTTTTTGCATTTGTCGGGCATAAGGACGGGCATCCATCATTTGATCTTTGGCTTTTTTAATCTTACTGGCTGAAACCATTTCTAAAGCGGAAGTCACCTTTTTGGTGGACTGCACACTTTTGATTTTGGTTACAATTTCACTTCCAACTGCCATAATATTACTCTTTTATTAGTTTACCAACTGCCGGTTTTTTTGAAGGCTTCGATACCTGATTTAATGGTGGCTTCGATTTCATCGTTATAAGCCCCTTTTGCACTCAGTTCGGTCATGAATGATTCGTTTGCATTATTCATGTGATCGAGTAAGCCTGTTTCAAAATCACCAATCTTATTGATGGCAATATCATCCATAAAGCCTTTGTCTACTGCGTACAATGTTACTGCCATTTCGGCAACACTCATTGGCGAGTATTGGGCTTGTTTCATTAATTCGGTGACTTTTTGTCCACGTTCGAGTTGGTTACGGGTGATTTCGTCCAAATCCGATGCAAATTGTGCAAAGGCAGCTAATTCACGGTATTGTGCCAGTGCTAAACGCACGCCACCACCGAGTTTTTTAACCACTTTAGTTTGGGCTGCTCCACCAACACGTGAAACCGAAAGTCCCGCATTAATCGCAGGTCGTACACCTGCGTTAAATAAATCTGTTTCTAAGAAAATCTGACCATCGGTAATTGAAATCACATTGGTTGGTACGAATGCCGATACGTCACCTGCTTGGGTTTCAATAATAGGTAAGGCGGTTAGTGAGCCTGTTTTGCCTTTTACTTCGCCGTTGGTGAATTTTTCTACGTAATCAGCATTCACACGTGAGGCACGCTCAAGTAAACGTGAATGCAAATAAAACACATCCCCTGGATAGGCTTCACGACCAGGAGGACGCTTTAATAATAAGGAGACTTGGCGGTAAGCCCAGGCTTGTTTGGTTAAATCATCATAAACAATTAACGCATCTTCGCCTCTGTCACGGAAATATTCTCCCATGGCACAACCAGCATAAGGTGCCATGTATTGCATGGCAGCAGAATCAGATGCTGTGGCAGCCACAATTATGGTATGTTCCATGGCTCCAAATTCTTCTAATTTACGTACTATTGCCGTAACTGAGGAACGTTTTTGACCGATGGCGACATAAATACAAGTTACGCCTTTGCCTTTTTGGTTGATAATGGCATCAATCGCTACAGCGGTTTTACCCGTTTGTCTATCGCCAATGATTAACTCGCGTTGTCCGCGTCCAATTGGCACCATGGCATCAATGGATTTGAGTCCAGTTTGTACGGGTTGATCTACCGATTGACGTTCAATTACACCTGGTGCTATGCGTTCAACAGGCGATGAAACTTTGGCATCAATTGGGCCGTTTCCGTCAATAGGATTACCCAATGCATCGACAACACGTCCAACCATTTCTGGCCCTACGGGTACTTCTAAAATTTTACCTGTACATTTGGCTTTATCACCTTCGGAAATATTCGTGTAATCGCCCATGATTACCACACCTACTGAATCACGCTCTAAGTTGAGTGCTAGGGCATAGGTGTTGTTAGGTAGTTCAATCATTTCACCTTGCATTACATCGGCTAAGCCGTGAATTCGGGCAATACCATCAGATACTGATACGACAGTGCCTTCGGTTCGTGCTTCTGATTGTACTTTGAAATTTTTAATGCGTTCTTTAATAAGTTCGCTAATTTCGGATGGATTCAATGTCGTTTGCATTGCGATTCCTCTTTGTAAATTAGTGAGTTATACTTTTATAACTCGTTATTTATTCAATTGAATTATTAATTCAATAATTCTGTTTTTAGTTTTTCTAGTTTAGCCTTTAATGAACCATCAATAACTAAGTCACCAGCGACAATACGTGCACCGCTTAGTAGCGATTTATCTATCTGTTGAGTTAGCTTGATTGTTTTGCCAGTTCTCTTGGTCAGAGACGCAGCAATCTTATCCAATTGTTCTTGATTAAGCTCTTGTGCGGTATAAACATCGGCACTTAAAGATTTGGCATCGTGTTCGCTGATGTGCTTGTAAACATTGACCACGTCAGGCAATAAGGACAAGCGGTCATTATCAGCCATCAATTGTATCAAGTTCTTATAACCATCATCGGCATCAGCACCTGCTAACATAGCAACCAGTTGTGCGTTGTCTTTTTCCGGTGAGCTAAAGGATTCGGCAACTTCTGCTACCGATGCCAATCCTGCTGATACCGTTAACTGTTGCAGCCAATTATCGACCAATCCAACGCCTTTGGCATAATCAAATGCCGCTTTGGCATAAGGTCGTGCTAGTGTGACAAGTTCGGCCATGATTAAATCTCTTTAACCAAGTCATCAAGCAAGTCAGCATGCACTGTTGAATCAACTTCTTTGTTCAAGAGTTTTTCCGCACCGGCGAGGGCAAGAGCAGAAACCTGCTTGCGTAAATCTTCTTTTGCTCGGTTGGCTTCTTGCTCAATTTCTGCTATTGCTGCTGCCATTTGGCGTTCTTTTTCAGCAATGGCATCTGCTTTTGCTTGATCTTTGATTTTGGTTGCCAATTTATTTGCAGTTTCGCGAACTTCACCAGCATCTGTACGGGCTTCATTGAGAATGCCCTGTGCTTGATCTTGTGCTTTTTTCAAAGCAATTTCGGCTTCATCTGAGGCTGCAAGACCATCGGCTATTTGCTTTTCACGTTCTTCCATTGCACCTAAGATGACAGGCCAAATGTATTTCATGGTGATTAAAACAACCACTAAAAATACGACCATTTGGATGATAAGTGTGAAATTAATACTCATTGCGATACTCTCCTAGGTAAACTATCTAAAATTATCTTAAAATGTGAATTTATGAAGATGATTTTAGTGACCTAAAGGGCCTAAGAATGGGTTAGCAAAAGTAAAGAATAAGGCTAAACCAACACCAATCATCGCAACCGCATCAAGCAAGCCTGCGATTAAGAACATTTTACCTTGTAACATAGGGGCAAGTTCTGGTTGTCTGGCTGAAGCTTCTAAAAGTCTTCCACCTAATAAACCAAACCCAATTGCGGTACCTAATGCACCCATGCCAATGATTAATGCTACTGCGATTGCTGTCATACCTTGTATATCAGCGACTAAAGCCAAGTTTTCCATCGTTTTCTCCGATTATTTTATTTTTGACGTTATTAAAGAAGTTTAATTCCAAACCTCGATAGGGAAAT
>CAZQMH010000096.1:6460-9550 GCA_964594435.1 uncultured Alcanivoracaceae bacterium | reverse complement strand
GGGCAGGATTTGAACCTACGACCTTCGGGTTATGAGCCCGACGAGCTGCCATACTGCTCCACCCCGCATCATCAAGGTTGCGAATTTTAGCACCATGTTTTAAAATTGCAACACATTTTTATCCTAAGTCGTGGATTTTTAATTATTTTCTGGTTTCTTTGCCATAGCGGCGACTTTACCTATGGTTAAGCCTTGAACCAGTATACTAAAAATCACGATAGCATAGGTTGCACTAAGCAGCGGGTCGCGAAAATCTCCTTGTGGCAAAGACAGGGCTAATGCAACTGAAATTCCGCCTCGCAAACCGCCCCATGTCAATATTTTGACCGCATGTGGAGAATAGGAGTTTTTGTATTTTAAAAGAGCAACGGGCATACCGACGCTGATAAACCGTGCCAATAAAACCGTTGGAATCATAAGTATTGAGGCGTAAATGATACTTTGAGAAATATGAATAATAAGTAACTCTATACCGATTAATAAAAACAATAGGGCATTTAAAACTTCATCTATCAATTCCCAAAAATCATCTAAGCGTCTTCTGGTGTTTTCACTCATTGCTAATCGCCTGCCTTTGTTGCCTATCATCAACCCTGCAACGACGATGGCAATTGGACCTGAAATATGCAAATATTGAGCAAGGGAATAACCACCTGTCACCAGTGCCAAGGTAATGAGTACTTCGACTTGGTAATCATCGACGGCTTTGAGTAAAATATAAGCAATATAGCCAATAATAAATCCATAAATGCCTCCTCCAATGGCTTCTTTGGCAAATAATACAGCTACATGTGAGAATGTTGCCTCCACTTCTCCTGTTGCCAATTCAAGAACAACGATGAAAAAAACGACAGCCACGCCATCGTTGAATAGGGATTCGCCTGTTATTTTCACTTCAATAGATTTTGGTGCACCAATTTTTTTGAGTATGCCCATAACAGCAATAGGATCGGTGGGTGATATTAAGACACCGAAAACAAGGCAATATAGATAGGAAATTTCTATACCTAGAACATTAAAAATATAATAAGCCAAAACCGAGACAATTGCCGCTGAAATTGCCACACCAATCGTTGCTAAAATGGCGATGGTGTCCGCCAGTTCTGCCAGACGGTTGATATTAACATGCAAAGCTCCTGCAAACAGCAAAAAGCTAAGCATGCCATTGAGTACGGTTTGGTTAAAGTCAATGCCTGCAAAGACTTGGCGGATACTTTCGGTAGAAAAAAGACCCATTTTATTTACGGCAATCAATGCCATAGACATCAGCAACCCAATAAGCATAATGCCAATTCCATTGGGTAGTTTTATTGTTTTGTAGTTGATTAACGAAAACAAAGCAGCCAAAGTTAATAAAATGGCGACCATATCAAATAAGGACATATTTTTCAGTACAGTGTGTAAAATTGCATCAAATGATATAAGCCTTGGTGCTTTACTGCAATCTTTATCTTCTATCCTTGTAAAAAACTTGTACTTTTTTTGATTGTTTCACGGACAAATTTCAGGTACAATCGCTGGCTATAATAAAATTTTGGGAAAACTCATCTATGTCTAAACGTATTTATTTTGTTATGTCATTGCTTCTAATGCCATTTTTAACACATGCCAGTATTGATGAAAAAATTGATGCTTCTTTGAAACCAGTTGCCGATGCAATTGAACATATTTTTATGTACAAAATTCCAATCCCTTTTGTTGGACAGGCACCTTTCATTGTTGTTTGGCTAATGGTTGCGGCTACTTTTTTTACCCTCTATTTTAAATTTATTAATCTTCGTTCTTTCGGGATTGGGTATCATTTAATTAAAGGTAAATACAACGAACCCAATGCACCTGGCGAAGTCACACACTTTCAGGCTTTAACCACAGCAATTTCTGGTACGGTTGGTTTAGGCAATATTGCAGGCGTGGCAACTGCCGTAAGTGCTGGTGGTCCAGGGGCTACTTTCTGGATGATTGTGGCTGGCTTTATCGGCATGTCAAGCAAGTTTGTAGAATGCACTCTTGGTGTTAAATATCGAGATATACATCCTGATGGGACAGTATCAGGCGGACCTATGCGTTACTTGTCAAAAGGTTTTGCTAAAAAAGGCTTTGGTGGTTTTGGTAAGTTTTTGGCAGGATTCTTTGCCTTGATGTGTGTTTTTGCTTCCTTTGGTGGTGGTAATATGTTTCAAGCCAATCAATCTTTTGCTCAATTACAAAGCATAACAGGTGGTGCAAACGGCATATTAGCTGGGAAGGGGTGGTTGTTTGGGATTATTTTAGCCGCAATAACCGGTGTAACAATTTTAGGTGGTATCAAAGGCATCGCCAAAGTGACTTCAAAACTTATTCCATTTATGGCGATTATTTATATCGTTACGGGTTTAATTGTTATTTTCATGAACATTACAGCCTTACCTGATGCAATTGGACAAATAATATCGGGTGCTTTTAATACCAAAGCCTTAGCTGGTGGTATTATTGGCGTCATGATTGTTGGTTTCCAAAGAGCCGCTTTTTCCAACGAGGCTGGTGTTGGCTCTGCTTCAATTGCTCACTCTGCGGTTAAAACCAACCATCCAGTAACCGAAGGGCTTGTGGCATTATACGAGCCCTTTATTGATACCATAATGATTTGCACACTTACGGCTTTAGTTATTGTTATTACGGGTTCTCTTGATGCAAATTCAGGCGTTCAAGGTATCGCTTTAACCTCACGTGCATTTGCCAGTTCAGTTTCATGGTTTCCTTATGTATTAACTTTTGCCGCAATTTTATTTGCATTCTCCACCATGATTTCATGGTCGTATTATGGCGTTCGTGCCTGGACATACCTATTTGGACAGTCAAAAACACAAGAAATACTATTCAAAATATTGTTCTTAATTTGTACTGTTTTGGGTTCTATGATGGGGCTTGGTTCTATTATTAGCATTTCATTTTCTATGGTCTTTGCTATGTCATTTCCAAATATCATTGGGTTGTATGCTTTCGCACCTGAAGTTAAACGTGAATTGGCGACATTTATGGCTAAAATAAAGTCAGGTGAGATCAAAGCCAATTACTAACTACTGAATGTTAATACCCAAATCCCCTGATGAA
>CAZQMH010000096.1:0-6360 GCA_964594435.1 uncultured Alcanivoracaceae bacterium | reverse complement strand
TTGGGATTTTGCAGTAAAGCGATGAGTTCATTGCCGCTGAATTTTTTCTCTTCCAGTTTGCCGCCTTTGGCATAAATGCCCTCTTGCAGGGCTTTCTTTTTCTTTTGCAATTCGAGTATTTTTTCTTCGATGGTGTTGGCTACGATGAGCTTATAGACGAAGACTTTTTTGTTCTGCCCTATGCGATGGGCTCTATCGGTGGCTTGATTTTCTACCGCTGGATTCCACCACGGATCATAGTGAATAACGGTATCGGCTTCGACTAAATTAAGACCAACACCACCTGCTTTGAGACTGATAAGAAAAATATCGGCTTCGCCATTGGTGAACTTTTCGATAATTTTATCCCGTTTGGTTGATGAGCCCGTGAGCTTTAGGTAGCTGATTTTTCGCTGCTTTATCTCACGTTCGAGTATGCTGAGCATGGTGGTAAATTGTGAAAACACCAAAACTTTTCGCCCTTCTGCCATGAGTTCATCAATTAAATCGAGAAACAGTGCCAGTTTGGCGGATTCTTTTACTTTTTTTGCTTCGGATAACTTAAGAATGGAGGGGTCACAACAGACTTGTCGCAGTTTTAATAGGGCATCTAGAATATGGATGTGAGATTTGTTGAGACCCTTTTTAGCCACAGCATCACTGACTTTTTTGTTCATCGCAATGCGAATAGTTTCGTACAATTTCGATTGTTTAGCATCAAATTGCGTGAGTTTGATGATTTCTGTTTTCGGTGGAAGTTCGGTCAGTACTTCATTTTTTGTACGTCGCAGAATAAAGGGCCCAATGCGTTTGTTGAGTTGCTCTTGCATTTGGCGGTTGCCTTCCTTTTCTATCGGTTTGCGATAATATTCGTTAAAAAGTTTTTGATTGTGCAGAAAACCTGGCATAAGAAAATTAAACAGAGACCACAGTTCACCCAGATGGTTTTCTATGGGTGTGCCTGTTAATGCCAGCCGATTTTCACTTTTAAGCGTGGCAATGGCTTTTGCCATCTTGGTTCGTGGATTTTTAATTTTTTGGGCTTCATCTAATATAATGTAGGAATGCTGCCGTGATTCATGCTGCTGTTTATCAATGCTAAGCAAATTATAGGTGGTTAAAATAAGGTCGTTATCGTCCATGTCTTTGAATTTTTTCTTACGTTCGAGTCCATAAAGCGTCAAAATTTTGAGGTTGGGTGTAAATTTTTCGACTTCATTTTTCCAGTTGGCTATCAATGATGTTGGAACAATAATCAGTGCTGGCTTTTTTAATAATTTGTCTTCTTTTAAACGCGATAAATGTGCTAATGTTTGTACGGTTTTGCCCAGTCCCATATCATCTGCTAAAATACCAGAAAACTTAAATTGGTACAAAAAATTGAGCCAGTTAAGTCCTAATTGTTGGTAGTCTCGTAACTTTAGTTTCAGACACGATGGTGGCTTAACTGCTTTTATGCCCTTAAAATCTTTTAGCTTTTTTGACAGTTTGAGTATTTCTTTGCTGCCTTTCCAGGTAGCAATATCTTCCATATCTGCCAACATATGGGCATCAAATGCGCCTATTTTGAGATTATCATCTTCACTTTGGCGGTCAAATAATTCAAACAAGGTTTTAAAAACGGGTTGTAATTCTTTAGTTTTTAGCTCGAAATATTCAGATTCACCATTTCTTATAAAGAGTTTTCTAGGCAAGCTCTTAAAGTCATCATAGCCATCTAGTATCGAATAAACCAAAGGAGCAAGAGGATAAGTTTCATCCCCAATTTTTATATTGAATGACAGGGAAAACCAATCGTTTTGTTCTTCACTTTCTACTTCTATGGCTGTTTCGGTGGTGAAAGACAATTGAAAATTTTCATCAAACTCAACTTGCCAACCAAGTTCTTGCAAATGTGGTACATGTTCATCAAGAAATATTTGCCATTGGCTTAAGGCGTCTTGTGAAGAAACGGCGGTTATCGTCAAGTTGCTTTTATCGTTGTCAGCACATGAGGTAAAACCGTAACTTTCAAGTTTTTTGATGGCGGCATTTTCTGCCCTTATATCGCGGTAAATTTCAAATTTACCATCATCCTCATAAGCACTGTATATTTCATCTCTAGAAGATAAATCCAGACGAAAATTGCCATATGAAAATTCAACAGCAATAAAATAATTAACATAATTCTGATTGTACTGTTGAAAGATTCTTATCACTGGTATGGCGGTTTCTTTAATTTCTTCAACTTTGTAACCCTCTGGCATGGGCAACTCTACATCATCGACTAATGAACTAATGGTACTAAAAACTGTATTTATTCTATGATTTTCAATTGCAGGTGCTTTGAGTAAAGATTTTAATATGTCTATGTCGATAGTATTTTCCAGTTGCCTCATTTCATTTTTTTCACTGTCAATAACCAAAATAGGGATGGTAGGAATGATGTGGTATTTTTCCTGAGCCAAATTGATTGCCAGCTTACTTGTTTCTGAGTTGGCTTTTTGCCAGCTTGTTTGCAGGTTGATTTTTTGTTGATTAAAAACCAATGCTTGCTCATTATCCTTATAGTAAGCTCTGCCCGTTTGAATGATTTTTTGCAAAACAATAAAACCAAATTCTCCTTTAAATTGGTAATGGTAACTTCTGGCAGAATTTGCATCAAGTAACTCAATAATGGCTCTATCGTCGTTGTCCATATCATCAAATAACGAATAATACACATTTTCTAGTACTCGCTTCCCACCTTTGCTCAGCCTACCATTTTTTAATATTTTTGAGCGGTAAATATCTACTTCCATACCCGTTCCTTGAAATAAACGGTAGGTTAAGAAGTGTTCGGCATCCGAATGTGTGGCTTGGGGAATGGTTTTTATAACCTTGTCCGATATTTCCGACAACCATTCGTAAACAAAATCTCTGTCTTTATTCGCTTTATCGTATTGGTATTGAAAACAGACCGCCACCACATGCTTGCAGTTTACTCTCACAGGGCAACTGCATTGACCTTGTATCTTTACTGAGTGCCCATTGGCATGTTTAGAAATGACAATATCTTGCAAATAAGTGTTGTCTTGGCTACCTGCGACCATTGCCTTGAGCTTTAATGTGCTCTTGGTTTCTTGTTTTATGCTGTATTGGCTGACTTTGCCATCAAGAAAATATTTTTTTCCTCTTGTATAAGCACCAAATTCAAATGCCTCACTGATTTCATACGTTGTTAGCTTCATGTTTTTTTGTCTTGTTAGGCTGCATTGCGAGAGGCGTTTATGCTACCAAAAAAGGCTCGTATTATCATTTTTTCATAGATTTTTTTGCGTTCTTGTGCAGTTTTACTGTGAGGTTCATTCTTTTCCAGCTCTTTTACACACATCAAAGCGTATTGTTGAATTGTTATTAAGGGCAGAATGATGTTTTCACGGATGGCTATTGAGGCAAGAATATTGGGCGACTGTTCGAGTAATTGTTGCTGATTGGAAATCTTGAGCAACAAGCGTTGGGATTGTTGGTATTCATGGTAGATTTTTAGCCAAAATTTACCAAATTTTTGGTCTTTTTGTAAATAAGAGGTCAAAGGGAAATAACTTTTACTCAAAGCCTGCATTGAGTTGTCAATAAGGGTACGGAAGAATAAGGATTTTTTGTAAAAATCTTGCACTTGGTTAAATTTTCCTGCTTGTTCGTAATGCTTCAAAGCTGCACCAACACCATAAAAACCAGGCACGTTTTGCTTCATCTGTGTCCATGCCCCAACAAAGGGAATGGCACGTAAATCTGCCAGGCTGAGTTTGCTTGTACTGTTTCGTTTGCTTGGTCGGGAACCGATATTGGTCATGCCGTAATATTTTAACACCGAAACATCTTCTAGATAGTCGATAAAAACAGGGTCATTTTTAAAGTCTTGGTAGGCTTGGTAGCCAATTTCTGCCAAGTCTTCCATGAGTTGCCGTTGTTTTTCATCCAATTGGGCAATATCGCCTTTGAAGACACTGTTTTCTATGCCTGCACAATAGAATTGTTCGAGGTTGTATTGCGAGGACAATAATGTGCCAAAGTTAGAGGAAATAGTTTGTCCTTGAATGGTGAGTTCGATTTCATGATTCTCGATAGTATTCCCCAGCGAGGAATAAAATTTGTTGGTGTTGCCACCGCCACGAGCAGGTGGTCCTCCTCGTCCATCAAAAAACACCACGTGAATGCCATTTTGGCGAGAAATAGCGGTGAGTTGTTCTTTGGCTTTGAATATTTCCCAGTTTGCCTTTAAATAACCGCCATCTTTGGTGCCATCAGAAAATCCCAACATGATGTCTTGTTTGTTTTTTCGAGCACGCAAGTGTTGCCGATAAGCAGGAATGCGATAAAGTTGTTGTAAAATTGCCTGACCATTTGCTAAATCATCAATGGTTTCCAGCAAGGGCACAATATCCAATGAAAAATCGTCTTTTTGCCATCCACATAGACGAGCTAAGGCATAAACTTCTAGGATGTCGAGAGTGCTTTGGGTGTTGGATATGATGTAACGATGGCAACCTTCTGTACCATTTTCCTTCTGAATTTGCTGAATGACATACAGTGATTTCAAGGTTTCTTGGGTGATTTTATCGGTAAATACACGTGGTTCGAGTCTGCCGTGGAGGTTTAATAATATTTCAATTTTTTGACTTTCGGTTAATAAATCATAATCTTTAGGAACAGTACCGTTGAAACTCGTCCCTAATTCATCGTTCCAATAGCGGGTGAAAATATTTTTCAAAACCTTCGTATGGATACGCGAATCTTGGCGAATATCCATGCAGCTGAAATGAAAGCCAAAGAGCTTAACCTTAATGATAAAATCTTCCACGACCTCATTAAACAGTCCATTGTGTTTCTGTTCGACAATTTTTTGTATGGCCTCTAAATCAGCAATAATTTCGTCTTTATGTTGGTATCTTTGCCCTTTTGTATTAAAAATGCTGTGCGAGAGTTTTGTGTAAATGTTTTCTGCCAGCTGGTCTACGCCAGAAAAAGTCATGCGTTTGCGTAAATTTTTTGCATCTTTGAAATAACAGATAAAAATTTTATGCCTAAGAGTTTGAGCGGTTTGTAGCGTTATATCGGCGGTGACGAATGGATTGCCATCTCTGTCGCCACAAGGCCAAAAACCAATTTTTATGCTGTCTTTTTCAAAATGTTGAACGCCAATTTTGGCAAGTTCTGCCCGAATTCGCATATGAACTTTAGCCACCGAATGGTAAAAAACATTCTCTAAATACCACATCAACCGCGAAGCTTCTTCGATGGGCGTTGGTTTATCACTGCTGATAAAGGCAGTTCGCCCCAGTTGTTGCAATAAAAGATTGATTTTGTCTATATCATTGTTACGAACCGCATTTTCCAGTTCGCTGATTATGGACAAAACTCGTCCAGGATAAAACTGTGTTGGATGAGCGGTTAATACAATTTTTGCCTTAAAATCATTAAGCTTTTCTACCAAAGCATCGACTTTCTGAGAACTGATAGCCCGATTAAACAAATAGCCTACGGTGCCATTGCCATCAAGATGATGGATTTTTTCAAACGCTGCATCTTCTATCGCATCAAATAAAACAACTTGTCGTTCAATGTATTGAATAAATTTGAACAGCAAATTTATGCGTTGTGTTTCATCTTTTAGTTCGGTTTGTCTTTGGAAAAAACCATTGATGATTTCTTTTGGATTGAGCTTGTTTTCAAAGCCTTTTTTACAATGCAAAGACAACATCGGCAATAACAAGCCAATGTTTTCAATTTCTGCAAACGGCAAGGTTAAAAACAAGCTGTTATATATCTGGTATTTATTGGCTATTTTATTTTGGAATTTGGTATTTTTCTTCATTGCTGTAGTTTAACATATATTTTCGTAGTTATTCTTAGCTTGCAAGCGATTTTACTCAGATAAGCGGTCAAGAGCCTTGGTTTTTGTCTATTCCTTATACACATCGACTGCTTATTGAGATTCACTAGCGGGATTTGGAGCTAAGCTGTGTTACAATTGGTTTTTTTTGGCATTGTTTATGGTCAAATACCGTATTATTTCCACCCAAAAACAAACGGCTTTAGTGGTAAATACCCAAACAGGTGAACAACAGCCGTGTTTTTTTGCTCGCAAACATAAGCCTATTTGTGGTGATTATGTAGAAATCCAACACAATAAAAATGAATTTATCATTGCGAAAATATTACCCCAAAAAAATATTTTCGCACGTGCCAATCATAAAGGTAAAAAACAGAATATTGCTGCCAATGTTGATAACCAAATAATTGTTGTGGCAGTCGAACCCGAACCAACCCGTGATTTAATTAGTCGTTATCTTATTGGAGCCCATTTGTGCCAAACCACACCAATTATTGTTTTTAATAAAAATGATATTGATACCAATT
>CAZQMH010000095.1:0-9667 GCA_964594435.1 uncultured Alcanivoracaceae bacterium | reverse complement strand
TTCATAGTTTGATAGAAATTTTAGGTGATTTAGACATTAATCACCGGGTGGGAATTGTTTCTTTTAACATCAAAACCACCTCGGGCAAGTATTTGCACCCAAAATTTGTAACGGTATTGCTCAATGACTTGTTCGGCATCCAATCCAGAGCAGGCTGTTCTTGTGCGGGTCCCTATGGTCATCGTTTGTTGCATATTGATGAACAAACCTCAAAATCATATCGTGATTTAATCCAGCAAGGATTTCATGGTATCAAGCCAGGTTGGTGTCGCATTGGTTTTCATTATGTTATGGATGATGCGGATGTGGATTTTATTATCCGTGCGGTGGAATTTATTGCCAAACATGGCGAAGAGTTTTTGCCGTGGTATGATTTTTGTTTGAAACAAGCCTGTTGGAAACATATAGAAGATGAGGATGACTGTCCACAACTAAAACTCGATGATGCCTTTAATGAGGACATCATGTGCCCATCGCCTATGCCTATTGGTTTGAGACGTCAATTGTACAACCAATTTTTAACCGAAGCCCAAACATGGGCACGCAAAGGCAAAGACTTGCCGCATCGACCAACCAATTATTTCAAAGAAGTCGCACATCTCAACCAATTTTTGGTGTAGCAATGGTTAAACACGCCCACAAACCACTGGTTGGTGCCTTATGGATGATTTTAACAGGCATGTGCTTTGCTGTCATCAATACTTCCAATCAATATTTAAGCACAAAAATGGGCTTGCATAATACAGTTGTCGGCTTTTTTCAGTACTTTATCTCCTTTATTTTCATGTTGCCGTGGTTGATAAAAACAGGCTTGAGTGCCGCACTAAAAACACAGCGTTTGGGTTTGCATGTGGTGCGGGTTTTGATGTCTGTCATTGGAATTCAATTATGGCTTTGGGCCTTGGCTTGGCCCATTCCGATTTGGCAAGCTATCGCCTTGGTGATGACCTCGCCTCTGTTCGTGACCATAGGTTCGGCTTTATTTTTGGGTGAAAAGGTAAGCATCAGCCGCTGGTTTGCGACCGTTGTTGGCATCATTGGTTCGCTTATTATACTTGCTCCTTGGCAAGATGATTTTCAGCTGGCAAGCTTATTGCCAGTTGCTGCTGCGTTTTTTTGGGCAATTTTCTCACTTATGGTCAGGCATTTATCCGATACCGAAAGTACGGGCTCGATGGTGGTGTATTTATTAATCCTTATTGCTCCGTTTAATTTTTTTCTGGCTTTACCAAATTTTCAGGTTCCAAGCCACGATGCGTGGTATATATTGTTGGCAACAGGAGCCATGCTCGCATTAGCCCAGTGGTCACTTGCCCGAGCCTATGCCAGTGCCGATGCTTCTTTTATTCAACCTTTTGATTTGGTCAAATTACCCTTAAATGTTTTTGCGGGCTGGTTGGTATTTGGCTACCTGCCACCAGGACAACTGTGGCTTGGAGCTGCCATGCTTATTGGGGCAACTTTGTTTATTTTGCATACAGAAAAAACCATCTAACCAATCGAATGAAAATAGGCGTATTTATCATTTCATCGGCGGCATAATCGGTTATAATAGGTCTCATCTGACACAATAATATAATAATGAAGCCTAAAAACAGCCAAATCATCTACCGCAAAGACTACCAAAAGCCTCGTTTTATGGTGCAATCCGTCAATTTAGGATTTATGATTGAACCCCATTATACGCTGGTAAAGTCTAAAATACAGTTCAGTAAACATCCTGACTGCGTTGAAAATACGCTAGAACTGAACGGTGTGGATATTGAATTATTGAAAATCTTAATTGATGGTGAGATGTTGGATGACAAGGATTATGTTATTGATGCCGAGACTTTAACCATTGCTCAAGTGCCTGATAATTTTGAGTTACAGATTGAAAATAAAATCTACCCAAGCAAAAACAAGGCTCTAGAAGGTCTTTACCAATCAGGTGAATTCTTTTTAACGCAATGCGAAGCCGAAGGCTTTAGAAAAATCACCTATTACCCAGACAGACCTGATGTTATGGCTCCTTTTGAGGTGACTTTAATTGCCAATAAGGAAAAATACCCTGTCTTGCTTTCCAATGGCAATTTAATCAATTCAGGCGAATTAAAAAATGGCAAGCATTATGCCCGTTGGTCAGATCCTCATCCAAAACCCAGTTATTTATTTGCTCTGGTGGCAGGTGACCTGGAATACATTGAACAAGAGTATCGCACCATTGAGGATAAAATGGTCAATTTAAGAATTTATGTCGAAAAAGAGAACATTGATGCCTGCCAATATGCTATGGATTCTTTGGTTCGTTCCATGCAATGGGATGAGCATCGTTTTGGTTTGGCTTATGATTTGTCGCAGTACAATATAGTTGCCACCAATGATTTTAATATGGGAGCTATGGAAAACAAAGGCTTGAATGTTTTTAACTCGAAATATGTCTTAGCCCGAAGTGAAACCGCAACTGACGCTGATTTTATTGGCGTAGAAGCGGTTATCGGGCACGAATATTTCCATAATTGGACAGGTAACCGAGTCACTTGCCAAGATTGGTTCCAGTTGAGTTTAAAAGAAGGATTAACCGTTTTTCGTGACCAAGAATTTACCTCCGATATGCAATCACGAGCGGTGAAACGTATCGAAGATGTCCGCATGTTAAAGGCTTTCCAATTTGCCGAGGATGCCGGTCCTATGTCGCATCCCGTGCGTCCAGATTCTTTTATTGAAATCAATAATTTTTATACCGTCACTGTTTATGAAAAAGGTGCGGAGGTGGTCCGCATGTACCATACCTTGCTGGGAGAACAAGGCTTTCAAAAAGGCATGAAACTGTATTTTAAACGTCACGATGGACAGGCGGTTACCTGCAATGATTTTCGTTTGGCAATGGCGGATGCCAACGGTTATGACTTAACACAGTTTGAACAATGGTACCTCCAAAATGGAACGCCAAAAGTTGTGGTTAAAGAAAAATACGATAAGAAAGCCAAGACTTATACCCTGAAATTTAAACAAGTTGCACCGAAAAACTTAATAAATAAAAAATACCAAGCAATGCACATCCCCATTAAAGTGGCATTGTTTTCGCAAGATGGACAACAACGTGAATTAGATGACTCTGCTGGTTTAGAAAAAGTCTATGAATTGACCAAAATGAAACAAGAAGTTGTGCTGGAAAATGTCACAAGCAAACCGATTGTTTCTTTGTTTCGTGATTTTTCTGCACCTGTTGAGGTTGATTTCCAACGCCCAAAAAATGATTTATTAAAACTCATGATGTTCGATACAGATGCTTATAATCGTTGGGATGCCGCACAAATCATTGCAACAAAGGTAATTATGAAGGCATATACTGCCCTGTGTAACAAAAAATCACCTACGTGCCCCAAATATTTTATTGATGCCATCAACAAAGTCCTTATTGATGACAAGACCGATCCTGCATTATTGGCAGAAACTTTATCGATGCCTGTATTAAAAACGCTTATGGTTGGTATGGAAGCGATTCAACTTGGCAAGTTGCATCAGGCCAGAGAATTTATCAAAGATTCACTCGCCCAACAACTTGAGGTCGAATTTTTATCTGTTTACAATCAAAATTTCTGCTCAGGCGACTACCAAGTTGAGTCACATGACATCGCTAAACGCAGTTTAAAAAACACCTGTTTACGCTATTTAATGCGAACGGACAATCCTGATATCAAACGCTTGTGCAAACAACAATACCAAAATGCCAATAACATGACCGATGCCATTTCAGCCTTAACACTGTATGTGCATCATAAAGCCAAAGGCTACAAGAAACTCTTGCAAGCATTCTTTGAAAAATGGCAAGACAATGCTTTGGTGATGGACAAATGGTTTATTATACAAGCCACATCACCAACTTTCGGCACCTTGGATAATGTGTTAGAACTGATGCAACATTCGAGTTTTAGCATGGAAAATCCAAACAAGGTGCGCTCCTTAATTGGTGCTTTTGCCTCTAATAATTTGGTACATTTTCACTTGAGTGATGGGTCGGGTTATAAATTTTTAGCTCAGCAAGTTATTGCCCTGAATAAAATCAATCCACAAATAGCCGCACGTATGGTTTCTTTATTCAACAGTTGGAAAAAATTTGATAAAAAACGCCAAAAACTGATCAAAAAACAACTCAAAAAAATTCAAGCCTGCGAAGACTTATCACCCGATGTATCAGAAATCGTCAACAAAGCCTTAGCTCAATAACAGAGTAAATAAAATGAATACTTCCGTTGAATTTAACTTAGAATTAATCAAAAAATACGACAAAGCGGGCCCGCGCTACACCTCTTACCCAACTGCGGTCGTCTTTAGCGAAGAATTTAAAGCCGCAGACTACATCAAACAAGCCAAAGCCAGTAACCAAGTTCACACAGGGCAAGCCATCAGCCTGTATTTTCATATTCCCTTTTGTGACACCCTGTGTTTCTTTTGTGCCTGTAACAAGATTGCCACCAAAAAGCGTGAAAAAGCAGACGTCTATCTTGATTACCTAGAAAAAGAAATGGCAATCATCAGCAAACTGTACGACAAAGACAGAATTGTCGAACAAATGCATTTTGGTGGTGGCACACCCACCTTTTTAACCGATGCCCAGTTTGAACGCATGATGGCAATGATAGCTCAGCATTTTTCGCTCATTACAGAAGATGCAAAACGTGACTATTCGATTGAAATTGATCCGCGTTCCGTCACCAAAGAAAGCATGGCTAAGCTAGCTAGTTATGGCTTTAATCGCTTCTCTCTTGGTGTGCAGGATGTTAATCCAGTGGTACAAGTTGCCGTTAATCGGGTACAGCCAACCGAGATGACCGCTGGCATTATTCAAGCCTGTCGTGAAGTCAATGCACGATCAGTCAGTGTCGATTTAATTTATGGTTTACCGCACCAAACTTTGCAAAGTTTTCGCCAAACTTTAGATGCCGTTATTGAAATGTCACCAGATAGATTATCGGTTTTCAACTATGCCCATCTGCCGCATTTGTTTGCACCACAAAAAAGAATCAAAGCCGAAGACTTACCAAATGCTGAAGAAAAACTCGCCATATTGCAAATGAGCATCGAAAAACTTACCACCGCAGGTTATGTCTATATTGGCATGGATCATTTTGCCAAACCCGATGACGAACTCGCCAAAGCCCAAGCCAATGGCACATTGCAACGCAATTTTCAAGGTTACACAACCCATGCCGAACTTGATTTGGTCGCTCTTGGTGTGTCATCTATTAGTAGTGTCAACCATTCTTTTTGCCAAAATGTCAAATCAACGCAGCAATATTATGCCATACTAGACAAAGGCGAGTTGCCGATTTATCGTGGCTATTTACTCAACCAAGATGATAAAATCCGCAAAGCCGTTATCCAAAAACTTGCCTGTCATTTTGCTTTGTCTTTTGAGGAAATAGAGCAGTCTTTTGGCATCGAATTCAAAGATTATTTTGCTCAAGAATTACAAGAACTACAACTAATGCAAGCTGATGATTTATTGGCACTCAACAACACAGGTCTCAAAGTCTCAGCGGCAGGACGATTACTGATTCGTAATATTTGCATGGTGTTTGATTTTCATCTGAGAACACAAAAAGAACAGCGGTTTTCTAAAGTGATTTAGCTCTCATAAGACAATTGTGCCTGCTGCCGATACCGTTTTGCTATTTGAGCATAATGGCTGGCAGAATATTCAAGCTGTTTTTTTTGCTGTGCATTTAAGTTTCTGACTTTTTTTGCTGGATTACCGAGCCACAATTCGCCCGTTTTTATACGCTTGTTAGGCGGTACAACCGCTCCTGCGGCAATCATCACATAATCTTCGATAACACAATTATCCATCACTATCGCTCCCATACCAATGAGGCAATTATTTCCAATCGTGCAACCATGCAACAGTACGCCATGCCCAACGGTAACATTATCGCCTATGATAAGTGCCGCACCATTAGAGTATTCACCTTTATGGGTAACATGTAGTATACTGCCATCTTGAATATTGCTGTTTTTGCCAATTTTAATAGAATTGACATCACCACGTGCAACAGCCATAGGCCAAAGCGAAGAGTTTTCTCCAATAGAAACCTCACCAATGACACAGGCCTGCTCATCAATATAGGCTGAGGCATGAATTTTTGGGCATTTATTCGCAAATTTTCTAATAGACATCATAACAAGAGATAAAAACAATGAAAGAACAAACTATAACATTAATCCAATCTGATGCTGTACTGTTTGGTGTCATTGCCGCAATATTAGGTGTGGTTTTTTATACACAACAGCTCAAATCTCGCTTTTGGCAGAAATTTTACACTCTTGTTCCTGCCTTATTGCTGTGCTATTTTCTGCCTTCACTGCTCAACACCTTTGGCTGGATACAGGACAGTGATGCCAAAAGTTTGTACTACGTTTCATCTCGCTATCTCTTACCCGCATCATTGGTTTTGTTGACCATAAGTGTCGATTTAAAAGGCATTTTTCGACTCGGGCCAAAAGCGGTGATTATGTTTTTAACTGGCACAATTGGTATCATGCTGGGCGGACCCATTGCGTTTATGGTGGTGCGAGCTATTTTCCCCGAAAACTTTGCGGGTACTGCCGCTGATGAAATTTGGCAAGGCATGACCACGCTGGCAGGCTCATGGATAGGTGGTGGAGCCAACCAAGCCGCCATGAAAGAAATATACCACGTTTCAGATGCCGCTTTCTCAAAAATGATTGCGGTTGATGTTATTTGGGCGAATATTTGGATGGCAACCTTGTTATTTATGTCTAAAAGAGCCAAAAGCATTGATAAAAAAACAGGAGCGGATGTGTCGGCTATCGAACGCATAAAGTTAAAAATGGAAACCTTCCAAACAGAAAATGCCCGAAAATTCAACCTCAACGACCTCATGCTTATCATCGCCATCGCTTTTGCTGCCACCGCCGTTGGTCATGCTTTTGCCAATTGGATTTCACCAATTATCAAGAGTAACTACCCATTGTTACATAATTATTATTCACTTGGTAGCCCCTTTTTCTGGCTCATTGTTATTGCCACCACCATCGGTGTTATTTTATCCTTTACCAAAGCTCGGAACTTAGAAGGTGGCGGTGCGTCGGCAGTTGGTTCGGTGTTTATTTATATATTGGTGGCAACCATCGGTTTAAAAATGAATATCATGAAAATTTTTGATGACCCTGTGGTATTTCTTATTGGTGGTATTTGGATTTCCATCCATGCCATCTTATTACTTATCGTTGGTAAATTAATCAAAGCACCGCTCTTTTTCCTCGCTGTTGGCTCACAAGCGAATGTTGGTGGAGCCGCATCCGCCCCCGTTGTTGCCAGTGCTTTCCACCCTTCTTTAGCACCCGTGGGCGTTCTGCTCGCCGTATTTGGTTATGCCATCGGCACTTACGGAGCGTGGTTTACGGGTGTGCTTTTACGCATGGTTGCTCATTAAGGGATTGTGTGCTCATTGTGATTTCACGAACGGGATTTGGATTAAAGCATAATCGCCATTCATTGCGATTATGCTTGTTCATTCTTCAATATATAAACTGACGAACAGTTAAAACCCGCTTTTAAAAATCAAATCATTGTGGACGCGGGCAATGCTGCCGTAGACTTGATTGCCAGCGGCAATATTGATGCCTGAGATGTAAATCTTCTCACTTTTTTTGTCTTGTGCAATTGATGTGAGTGAATCTTTGAAAATTAGTGGCAATGAATTATCTAGAGTTACATAGGCTTTGCCAGATTGATTGGTGCCCCAGCTAGTGTTAAGGCTACCATCTTTGTTCAGCTTTGCTAATGCCATATGGGAAAAGTTTTCGTTATTTGTATCTGTCCAGTTTGATGTGCCTGCTATAAGTATTTGTTGATTTTTAGTTTCAACCAAAATACGTTTAGGCTCATCATCTGTAGCGGCAGGAAATAATAAGCCATCGACAAATCCAACTCGACTGATATGGCGTGGACCACTACCGAAAGTCGTATCAACTTCCCACTCCCAGACGTTACCGTTTGAAAAGATGCGATTGTACCTTCTTATGGCAAAATCAAATTTATTAGATAAATCCATTTCTGGTTCTTTGGTTAATACCAACAAGTACTCAATGCCGTTTTGTGGTTCATAGATGACGAAATCTGCCAAAAACTCACGGCTATCATCAGCTGTTGAGCCAGGGATGAGGGTTGACCATTTAAACGTGAAAGCTCCAGTGGTTTTATCGAATTCACAAAAAGAAGCATTCCAGCCATTGGAATCCACGCCATTACCTTCAAAGGTTGAACCGCCAACAACGTAATTTCCATTTGCTGCTGTCCCAATCGTCATGGCTTTATCAATGCCTACACCACCTGCTTGATCAAAAAAACAATCGGTCAAGCCATCTGAACTAAAAAACGTATCAAAAGTAAGCGTGCCTGATGTTTCAAAATAGTTAAGCTTGGCAATACCAAAATCAGTATCATTGGCGTTGTTGCGTTCCACTTCTGCAGCAATGATTACATCGCCATCAGGAGTAGCAGAAAAAGGTATGGGATTGACATTGATGCCTGCTAAAAAATCATCTTTTCTATCGGCGGTGGCACCTAAATCAAAAGCGATTGTTTGCAAACCTAATACATCTGTTGTTGTGCTATCGAGATAAAAAACAGCAATATCGAAATCATTCGAGTTATTTATAAAATTATAAGCAACAAAAATAGTATTGGTGGCTGAGGATATATCAACTTTCACGGCATCGAGGTTATCATTAAATAGTGGGTAAATATAAAGACCATTGTTGCCAAATGACGTATCTAATTGACCGTTAGCCAGATAACGCCTGACAAAAGGATGATAATTTGTTTCGCCATTTTTTCGATAACTTCCTACAACCACAACACGACCAAGTGAATCCACTTTGGTATCCGTTGCAAAGACAGCTCCACCGCTTTCAAAAATCAAATCCCATCCTGCAGTGCTTAAGTCGTTACTAAAGCTGGTATCTAATGCCCCGCTGTCAATGGCTAATACACTGGTGCTAATTAAAAATAAACAAAGTATTTGTTCTAAATATTTTTTCATGCTTGTACTCCTAAAATTAAAATATCTTACTGCCCTAAACGATGAAAAAGAAAATATAGGACATAAAATATTATTTATTTCGATTATTGCCAATATTTCATCGAATCGATTATCCTTAAATAAGACTGATAACGTTCCAGACTTATTGTTTTTTCAGCAACCGCTTGCTTTACACCACAGATTGGTTCGTGAGTGTGGGTACAGTTGCTGAATTTGCAGAATTGAATGGGTGCTTTAAATTCAATAAAACCCGCCGCAATATCAGCGGCTTCCATTTTCCATAAACCATATTCCCACACACCAGGAGAGTCAATCAGATAACCCTCGCTGTGTGGTATTTTATAGAGTTGTGTCACCGATGTGACATGCGAACCTTTGCCTGTTTTTTTTGAAATCTCGCCAGTTTTGATAAATTTTTGCAGAACCAATTCACCCAAAGAGGATTTGCCAACACCACTCATGCCAACAAAAATCGAAGTTTTATTATGCATGACATTTAACAACTCATCAAAATTCGTCTGGGTTTTGGTATTGGTTGAAATGGTTTTATAGCCCAAAGATTGGTAAAGTTGAGCACTATCTGCAAAAAAATCGGCATCAATATCATTTTTATTAAA
>CAZQMH010000094.1:0-9679 GCA_964594435.1 uncultured Alcanivoracaceae bacterium | reverse complement strand
CAATTGTGCCCACATTTACATGCGGTTTGTTGCGTTCAAATTTTTCTTTAGACATTGCTATTATACTCCACTATGTTAAGTGATTGGTTTAATCTTCATTAAAACCTGTGTTTATTAATCTTTAATCCTGTTGAGCTATTGACTCATGGTGCCCATAACTGGAGTCGAACCAGTGACCTCTTCCCTACCAAGAAAGTGCTCTACCGACTGAGCTATATGGGCGTAACTCATCAACTTGGAGCGGGTGAAGGGAATCGAACCCTCGTAGTCAGATTGGAAATCTGAAGTTCTACCATTAAACTACACCCGCTTTGGCAAATTCATTGCTTAACTGTTTGCTCAAGTAAGTTAAGCTATTTCCATAAAAGCTAAAAATGGTGGAGGGGGCAGGATTCGAACCTGCGTACTCAGAGAGAACGGATTTACAGTCCGTCGCCTTTAACCACTCGGCCACCCCTCCATCTTAAACAAAGCAAGGCATTTTCATTAAATACTCATGTCTTGTCAATATTTATATAAAAAATATATGAAAATAATGCAAATTTTAGGGCAAAAAGCCATTCACAAAATCAATATAAATATTTCAGGATGCGTATTCTACCTATTTTTTAATGAAAAGAAACCTAAGTTAGTAAAATTTTTAAAATAAATCCCAATCGGAGCGCATCATTTCAGTTATCAGTTCTAAAAAGCTTATTTTCGGCTTCCAATTTAAGTCTTTTTCGGCTTTTTTGGAATCACCGAGCAAAGTCTCGACCTCTGCTGGTCGATAAAACTGAGGCGACACAGCCACAACCTTATCGCCGAGCTTTCTCATAACTTTAGGATTTGAAATTTTGGCAATCTGGGCATATTCTGAAGCTGATTTCCCATGCCAGCTGAGTTCCACTCCAACGACTTTTGCTGCCAAGTTGACAAATTCTCTGACGCTGTGTTGAACCCCAGTGGCAATAACATAATCATTGGGTTTTGCTTGCTGCAACATTAACCATTGCATCCGAATATAGTCTTGGGCATGACCCCAATCACGTTTGGCATCCAAATTACCTAAGTACAAACACGCTTGGCTTCCTTTCAAAACACGGGACAGACCAATAGTAATTTTTCTGGTGACAAATGTTTCGCCCCTTCTAGGGCTTTCATGGTTGTACAATATTCCACTGCAAGCAAACATATGATAAGCTTCGCGATAATTTATTGTAATCCAATGAGCATAGAGTTTTGCCACACCATAGGGCGAGCGTGGATAAAACGGTGTTTTTTCGGTTTGTGGTACTTCCTGCACCGAACCAAACATTTCTGAGGTTGAGGCTTGATAAAATCGTGTTTTTTCAAGTAATCCATTAACTTTTATAGCTTCCAGCAAACGTAAAGCACCTAAGGCATCCGCATTGGCAGTGTATTCAGGAGAATCGAAAGAAACGGCAACATGTGATTGTGCTGCTAAATTGTATATTTCATCTGGCTTGATTTGACTGACCAGTGCATTGAGTGCCAAAGCATCGGTTAAATCACCATAATGCAAAAACAACGATTGATGGGAAATAAAAGCATCAATTCGCTGAGTATTGGAGCCAGAGGTGCGTCTAAGCAAACCGTGCACCTCATAGCCTTTAGCTAAAAGAAACTCTGCCAAATAGGAACCATCTTGTCCTGTTATACCTGTAATTAAGGCAGTCTTATTTTGTGTCAAACTTATCATGCTCTCATATAAATGGAATTGAATAGTAGAGAAATTGGTCTAAACATGCAATAAATTCTTAATTTTTTACTTATTTTTACGGCATTCACTACAGCATGATTAGTTCTTACCAATAAACCTGTTAGAATAGGCTTTTTTAAATCTAACGACTTTTACATGACCCAAAACAACAACAGCAACACTCTTGAAAAGGCGGTTGCAGAACTTGATTCGATTGTAGAAAAAATGGAATCTGGTGATTTAAGCCTTGATGAAAGCCTAAAACTATTTGAAAAAGGAGTCAAATTAACTCGTTTTTGTCAAAACAATCTCGCCCAAGCTGAAGCCAAAATAGAACAACTCATGCAACAAATCAAAGAGTAACAGAACCGTCAATGAACGCTAAAATTTCGCAGCAAACCTTCCAACATACCAGCAGACAGTACCAAAAAAGAATCACGGCTTTTTTAAAAACCTACATAAGTCAACAACAAGCCGATTCAGAGATTTTAACAGCGGCACTGAGCTATTCGCTACTAGCACAAGGCAAACGCATACGACCGTTAATATGTTATGGCTGTGCCAAAGCCTTAAATATTGACCCAAAGCAGGTGGATTATATCGCCGCAAGTATCGAGATGATACATGCTTACTCCTTAATTCACGATGACCTGCCTGCCATGGATGACGATGATTTACGCCGTGGGCAAGCCACTTGCCACATAAAATACGGAGAAGCACAAGCAATTTTAGCTGGTGATGCATTGCAATGTATGGCTTTTGAACTGCTTGCACAAACCCCAAGCAGTGCAACAATTTCCTTAAAACTCATCAAACACTTAGCCAGTGCCAGTGGTATAAAAGGCATGGTCGGTGGACAAGCACTGGATTTAGCCGCAGAAAACAAAACCTTATCTTTGCTTGAACTGAAAAACATTCATCACCTAAAAACAGGGGCAATAATTCGAGCCTGTACGCAAATGGTTGGATTTTTAAGTCCTGAAATTACCGCCGAACAAACCAAAGCACTTGAGACACTTGGAGAAAATTTTGGTATCGCTTTTCAAATCATAGATGATGTATTAGATGTGATAGGCGATGAAGCAAAACTTGGCAAACCCGTTGGCTCGGATGCGGCACTGCATAAGGCCACTTATCCTGAACTTATGGGCTTGGAAAACTCCAAACAAGCTGCCAATAAACATGCTCAACTTGCCAACGAAGCCTTAAAAAAACTACCTCATGATACTGGTTATCTCAAACAATTACTTGATTATTTAATCATCCGTGAGAACTAAAAACCAATAACTCAACCCAAAGACTAAATTGCTGCTGCCTAAAACTTATGAAAAAATCCGACTTTTTCTTTGATTTACCCAAAGAACTCATCGCCCAACACCCGAAAGCCCAACGCAGTCACTCACGTCTTTTGGTGGTCAATAAAAACACCAATGAAATTGAAGATTTGCACTTCTATGATTTAATAAAGTTTCTCAACAAAGGTGATTTATTGGTGTTCAACAACACAAAAGTCATCCCTGCCCGCTTGTATGGAAAAAAAATCAGTGGCGGTAAGGTTGAGGTTTTTATCGAAAGACTGTTAAACGACCAAACCGCAATAGTCATGTTGAAAGCCAATAAATCTCCCAAACTGGGCAGCTTAATCTATTTTGACCAGCACGCATTAAAAATTACTGCCAAAAAAGGCATGTTTTATTTGGTCGAAACACAACATTCTGCCAGTTTAAGTGAGCTAATGGAGAACTATGGGCACATGCCTTTGCCGCCTTATATTCGGCGAGAAGATGAAAAACAAGACAAAAACCGCTACCAAACTATTTATGCCAAAGAAAAAGGAGCCGTTGCCGCACCGACTGCTGGACTGCATTTTGACCAGAAACTGTTGCAACAAATCCACGACAAAGGTGTGGCCTGTAGTTTTGTGACCTTGCATGTTGGAGCAGGCACGTTTCAACCCGTAAAAACCGACTCAATTAGCGACCATACCATGCACAAAGAATGGCTGCACGTCGGTCAAGACACCGTTGATTTGGTCAATAAAACCAAAGCCGCAGGCAATAAGGTGATTGCCGTTGGCACAACCGCAGTGCGTTGTTTGGAAACCGCCAGTCGCAGTGGCACGATAACAACATTTACTGGTGACACCAATATTTTTATTTATCCTGGTTACACATTTAAGTGTGTGGATAAGTTATTGACCAATTTTCACCTGCCAGAATCGACCCTAATCATGTTGGTTTCTGCTTTATATGGACGCCAAAGAACCTTAGCGGCTTACCAGCACGCTATTGCCAATGAGTACCGCTTTTTTAGCTACGGTGATGGCATGTTTATTGATGCTTGATTGACTTTATTTATTCATAGGATTGAGCGGGTTATTGCTCCAGTTCATGTAACCTTTTGTGTTTTCAACTTCCACCATTGTAATGCATTCAGGTACAGGGCAGACGTGTTGGCAAAGATTACAACCAACACAGTCATCATCAATCACCCTAAAAGAACGCCGACCATCTTTGGTAAGCTTGTATTCAATGGCTTGATGGGATGTGTCTTCGCAGGCGATATGACATCTGCCACATTCAATGCAACTTTGTTCATCAATTTTTGCCTTGAGGTCAAAATTCATATTTAAATCATTCCAATCAACAGTGTTAGCAATGGCTTTACCTCGAAAATCATCAATGCTGTTATAGCCTTTTTCATCCATAAAGCGACTTAAGCCTGCAATCATATCATCAACAATACGAAAACCATAAAGCATGGCAGCGGTACAAACTTGTAAACCTTGTGCTCCAAGAGCAATAAATTCTGCCGCATCCTTCCATGTCTCTATTCCACCAATGGCAGAAATAGTTAAATCTTTTGTCTCAGCATTTCTGGCAATTTCAGCCACCATATTTAAGGCAATTGGCTTAACGGCGGTGCCGCAATAGCCACCGTGTGTGCCTTTACCGTCAACGGTGGGTGTGGGAGCCATTTTATCCAAATCAACCGAAGTAATCGAGTTGACCGTATTGATAAGAGCCACCGCATCACAACCACCAGCTTGTGCAGCTTGTGCTGCCCACAGAATATTGGTTATGTTGGGTGTGAGTTTAGTAAAAACAGGAATATCAACCACTTCTTTCACCCAGCGGGTCACTTTTTCCACCATTTCTGGCACTTGTCCAATGGCAGAACCCATGCCCCGTTCGCACATACCATGCGGACAGCCGAGATTAAGTTCCAGCCCATGAACGCCAGACTGTGCTATTTTTATTGCCAATTCTTTCCACGCACGTTCTTCAATAACCGCCATCATTGACCCAATAATGACACGATCGGGCCATTCTTTTCGCACCAAGGCGATTTCATTGAGGTTGGTTTGTAAGGGTCTATCGCTGATGAGTTCGATATTGTTCATGCCGATGATGTGGTTGCGATTTTTGTGAATGCCGTAGCGACTGGAAACATTCACAACCGCAGGGTCTTGTCCGAGAGTCTTCCAAACCACTCCACCCCAACCTGCGGCAAAGGCTCGCACGACATTTATGTATTTATCGGTAGGCGGAGCCGAAGCGAGCCAAAAGGGGTTGATTGATTTGATACCTGCGATGGTACAATTTAGCTTTGCCATTATTTTTCTCCTGCTATATTTTTATCAATTGCAAGGGCAGCAGCTTTGCCATCCGCAACCGCTTGAACGGTTAAATCTTCACCAGAATTTATCGCATCACCACCGGCATAAACACCTTTTTCACTGCTTTGAAAATGCTCATCAACCACTATTTTACCGTTGTTAATTTCTAAATCTCCAAGAATGGATGTGTTCAATTTTTGCCCAATGGCTTTGAGTAAATGGTCACATTCTAAGGTTTGTTTAAAGACTGTTTCCACAAGTTTTCCGTTTTTTAACGTGGTTTGTGTGAATTCAACTTGAGCGATATGTTCATCAGCAATAATAGCACTTGGGCTCAGCCATGTTTTGATGATGACGCCATTTTTACGAGCCAGTTCAATTTCGTATGCTGTGGCACTCATGTGTTCTTCACCACGTCGATAAACTAAGCTGACATTTTCAGCTCCAAGTCTTTTCGCCTGTACTGCGGCATCAATGGCGGTGTTGCCCGCACCGATAACAAGCACATCATTGCCTACTGCAATGCGTGACTTATCGCTTGTTTGTCGTATTTTTTCAATAAAATCTACCGCATCCTCTACGCCTTGTGCCGTTTCTTTTTCTAAACCAAGTAAAGAGGTCTTGCCTAAACCTACGCCTATAAAAACGGTGTCATAACTTTTCTGTAAGCTTGTTAGCGAAATATCTGTGCCAAGGCGTTGTTGGTATTTGATGGATATGCCACCAATTTTGGTAATAAAGTCCACTTCTTTTTGAGCAAAATCATCCACCATTTTGTAGGCCGCCAAGCCGTATTCATTTAAACCACCTGCTTTTGTTTTGGCTTCAAAAATAACCACCTCATGCCCGAGTGTGGCTAACGCATGAGCACAAGACAGACCCGCAGGCCCTGCTCCAATGATGGCAATGGTTTTGCCTGTTGATTTCTCTCTTTGAAAGGGGTGTTTGTTAGAGGATTGTAACAATTTATCAACCGCATGCCGTTGCAATAAGCCAATTTCAACTGGCTGCTGATGCGAAGCATTGAGTACACATGCCTGCTCACACAAAACCTCCGTTGGGCAAACTCTAGCACAAGTTCCACCCATAATATTGGCAAGCAAGATGGTTTTGCCCGCTCCGATGGCATTATCTGAGCGAATTTGATGAATAAATGTCGGCACATCAATCCCCGTTGGACACGCTGTTATACAAGGTGCATCAAAACAATAAAGGCATCTATCGGATGCTTCTAAAGCCTGTTGAGGATTGAGTGGTTGATGCAAATCTGTAAAATTTTCATCAATTTTGTTTTTTGATACTGTCATAACTTTTCTCTTTAAACACTATGCGTGAAGTGAACTTCTTTAGCAAGTGAACTATTATTTTGCCAAGGTAACTTTTGCCAGTGATTATCACCGTAATCACCAGGTGCGACACTGTTGTCAATCAAACTATCTGGAAAGATACCTAAATGGATATAAGTATTGGTGGCGAGTTGGCTACAAAAAAAGGTTTTTTGATTGGCACGAATACCTTTTTTACCTTCTTCGTAGTGCAATGCCATGCCTTCTAATGTTGGAAAGGCTCGCCCATCAACGCTGCGCATGAATTTTTGCAACAATGCTAATTTGTCGTTTATGCTCGGATAATTGAGTTTTCGCCAACTATAAGTGTAATGTTCGCCTTTTTTATTGGTGCGTGAGGCCGTTAAATCCAGTACTTTTTGTAAGTCCATGAGGTGAACACCAGGATGCAGCCCCTTATTGAGATAATCATCAAGCGTAGTAATTTCATCACTCGACCAAAGCAAGGGTTTATCATGCAATTGTGGAAATTTCATAACCATTGCCACATGAGAATAAGGTGAACCATCAACAAACTCGATAATTTCGCTTTCCATACCAAAACCATGAAACAAAATAAGGTCACCTGTTGCAAATTCTGAGATTATGTCTTTTAAAGTCGTCATTTTTATTTTCTTATATGGAGGTATTATTTAACATACTTGATTTTTTCTAAAATTTCAATCATAATAAACCCAAATCGAGTTTTGGATTAAAACAATAATAAAATATGCAATCGGGGATGAGCCATGAAATTTAACAGCGACAGTATAAAATTAGTACTGCTTTTGTCGTTAATTTTTACTTTATCCGCTTGTCAGTATTCTTTTCAACCCTCATCGCATCAAGATTTTAGCGTAGAAATAGCCACAAAAAAGGTTTCTATAGCTGATTTTAATCTTGAAACAGTTCAATCCCTGCATTTCCAAGCCTTCTCAGATGATACCAAACTTGATAAGAACATAGCAGATGAATTTTCTGTTTTCTATTTTCACCGCAAAGACAGTGCTAAAGACAAGCAAACTTTAGTTGTTTTCCCACACTACTTTGAACAAGCCCACTGGATAAGTCATGATTTAACAGTTCGGAAAACCTATTACCGATTTTTACCAAACAGTGAGTCAACCTATTCACCCAACATTATTGCTTTCGACTTGCCAGCAGAGGATAGTGAATTTTACCTATTGATTAACACCAAAACTTCAAAAAAAGTAAAATTTTTACTGGAAAATACCGATAAAGTAAGAAATTATGACCGCAAACTCAACACTACCTTTGTGGCAGTATATGCTGTTATTCTAACTTTGATTTTCATAAACTTTGTATTTTATGTTTTTATTCGGAAAAGTGCTTATCTTTATTATTCCTTGTATGTTTTATTTTCTTTAGTTTCTATATTTTTCCAAGAAGGATTTATTACTTATTTCCCCGCTTTTACTAAGCCAGTTCTTGGAATCTACAGCACTATTTTTTGGATTAGGTTGCCTGGAATTTTCTTTAACTTATTTCTGCTTAAATTTCTTGATTTGAAGCAACGTTCTGCTTTCGACTTTCGTTTAGTACGCTTCTTTTTGTTCATTGATATCAGTTTTATTGCTCTGAGTGTAATTTTTTATATTTTCAACATCACCTGGGTTTATGCTCACTTATCCATGCTATTAAATATCTCTGCCTTTTTTTCAATAGTGGTTTTTTTCTATATCCCAATTAAGTACACTTTACTGAAAGTGCCAATGGCTAAATATTTACTTATTGGTTGGTTATTTTATTATGGAGCACTCATTGCTCGAATTATTTATTCTCTAAAAATCGAACCCTTAAATTTCTGGTTACCACGAGCTTTTGAGTTTGGCTTGATGATTGATGCCTTAGCTCTTTCTTTTGGCTTGGCGGATAAAACTTTAAGGTTGATGCGACAAAGAGATATGGCTCAACAAAAAGTCGATTCAATGGACAGGCAATTGTTTCAAAATGCCTTAGTTAAATCATTCCAGCTAAAAGCGTATAAAACCATTGAAAATTATTTCGGCAACCAAAGAAAATTAGATTTTATCATCAATAATTATTTCACTTCATCATTGTATCAGGTGAATAATGCGAAACACGTGTATTATATCTTTGAACTTAATGGTAAATTGAGCTTGTATAAATTGTCAAAAGATACCTTGCCATTTGATTTTAAGCAGATGCAGCAAAAAAATGCAAAACTCATCAAAAAAGCCTACCAACAAAATAAAATTGGCAAAGAAATCATAAACTTAGGTAAAAAAGACGAGTTGACTGTTTTTATTGTGCCAATTGTGAACAGTAAATATAAAAATCTTTGTTTCTTTCTCTACAGTGAAGATTATGAAGACATGAATGAAAAAATAATAAAAGACAGCTTGCCCTTTTTAAACAACATGACCCATACCCTTATTGAGGTTAATCATTTCAAAAACACCAGCAATGAGGCAAAATTTGATGCCTTAACCAAGGTCTTAAATCGTAAAACCACCCTCGACATTCTAACAAACCTTTACCGCAAACAAAAGTTAGAAACAGCAGAGATTTCACTGGCTTTTATTGATGTTGATGATTTCAAATACGTCAATGACAACTTTGGTCATGCGGTTGGAGACGATTGTTTGTTTTTTTTATGCAAAAGTTTGCGGTCAATATTTCGTGAAAAATGTTATATCGGGCGTTTTGGCGGGGATGAATTTATCATCGTCTTTGATGGTTTATCAGCAGAAGATATTTCGCTCTACTTTCAAGCCTTGTACAACTATTTTAAAACAAATAAAATCCATGATTTCACCATTAAAATCTCAGTAGGCATTGCCTGCCTCAAGCAAAACCCTCATCTCACGACAACCAAAAAACTTATGATAGCCGCTGACAAAGCCGTTTATCAAGCTAAAAACACGGGCAAAAATCAATTTAAATTTTACCAAACCCTCCAATCTCTGGCAAGCTCCTAAATGATTTAAACAGTGATAAAATTGCCTCGCTTCGCTCGCAATGACTGAATTATAGCATATTTTAGCCCGC
>CAZQMH010000093.1:0-9782 GCA_964594435.1 uncultured Alcanivoracaceae bacterium | reverse complement strand
ATTACCCAAATCCAGCTTAATTGCTTGTACACTTTATTGAGATTCTCTATCGGGATTGGGGTTAATTGTTTGCTTTCTGATAAAAAAAAAGTCACAATGCGGTATGCAAAATTAGTTGAGAAAAGACCATGTTTGATTATAAAACTTTAGCGACCAAAGGTGTGAGTAAGCTCAGTCCTTATATTCCGGGTAAGCCAATTTCTGAATTAGAAAGAGAGATGGGTATTGCCAATATTGTTAAGTTGGCTTCCAATGAAAATCCTTTGGGTTCAAGTCCGTTGGCGATGCAGGCAATGAAAGAGGTCATCAATGAGATACAATTGTATCCAGATGGCAATGGTTTTGAGTTAAAAAAAGCCTTGTCTGCCAAGCATGATATTGACATGGACTGCATTACTTTGGGTAATGGCTCAAATGATGTGTTGGTTTTGTTGGCAGAGGCATTTTTAACGCCAAAGCACAATGCGGTGTATTCGCAATATTGTTTTGCGGTTTATCCGATTGCGGTACAGGCTGTGGGTGCGGTGCATAAACAAATTCCTGCTTTGGGTTGGCACAGTGATTCTCCGCTTGGGCACGATTTGGATGCTATGGCTGCGGCAATTGATGAAAACACCCGTTTGGTTTTTGTCGCCAACCCCAATAACCCAACAGGCAACCATTTATCAGAGTCAGATTTGAAAAGTTTTATCGCAAATATTCCAGTGCAGGTTATTGTTGTGGTGGATGAGGCTTATTTGGAATATTCAAGCAGTGATGAAAAAGTTGATGCCAGTTTATGGCTGCAAGAGTTTCCAAATCTTGTGGTGACACGTACTTTTTCAAAGGCTTATGGTTTGGCTGGTTTGCGGGTTGGTTACGCCTTAAGCAATCCTGGAATTGCTAATGTAATCAATAGAATCCGCCAGCCTTTTAATGTCAACTCTTTGGCTTTGGTGGCTGCACAACATGCGATTGATGACGTTGAATTTTTGCAAAAATCCTTAGTTGAGAATGCTAAGGGTTTGAGTATTTTAGAAAACACCTGTCGGCAATTGAATTTACGCTATGTGCCATCGAAGGGTAATTTTTTGTTGATTGATTTTCAGCAAGATGCCGGGCCAATTTACATGGAGCTGTTGAAAAAAGGCATTATTACCCGACCTGTAGCAAATTATGGTTTGGCAACAAGTTTGCGTATCAGTATCGGTACGCAAGCACAAATGTTGCGGTTGGAACAAGCAATGGGACAAGTGTGTGGCTAAAATTAACAATACTTTAGTTTCTAGAGCTGTCAATAATTTAAGCATAAAGCAAGCAATTATTGTACCAGGCGATAAGTCCATCTCTCACCGTGCCATGATTTTAGGTGGCATTGCTCAAGGCATGACTCAGGTGTATGGTTTTTTAGAGTCAGATGATTGTTTGGCAACTTTGCGAGCCATGCAAGCAATGGGTGTTAAGATTGAGAAAAAAAGTGATAAATATGTTATTCATGGTGTGGGGAAAAATGGTTTAAAATTGCCGAAAAATGGTCAAATTGATTGCGGTAATTCTGGTACTGGCTTGCGATTGTTGTCAGGAGTTATGGCAGCTCAAGCTTTTGCTAGTGAAATATTTGGCGACAAATCGCTGAATACACGTCCGATGGCAAGGATTACTAAACCTTTGCAACTCATGGGGGCCGATGTTAAGGCAACTGAAGCCATGACACCACCGTTAGTCTTTCACGCTGTCGAAAAGCTCAAGGGTATCCATTACCATTCGCCTGTTGCTAGTGCTCAGGTTAAATCCTGTATTTTATTGGCTGGTTTGTATGCAACAGGTGAAGTGCTTGTGAGTGAGCCGAAATTATCTCGAAATCATAGCGAAAATATGCTACGTGGATTTTCTTGTCAACTTGAATCGGATGGTTTAACGGTGAAAATGCAAGGTGGACAGGATTTAATCGGTACAACGGTCGTCGTGCCCGCCGATATTTCATCCGCAGCATTTTTTATGGTCTTGGCATGTTTGTTGCCAGCAAGTGAAGTGAGGTTTAAAAATCTTTGCACCAATCCTTCAAGGACAGGTATCATTACTATTCTCAAACTCATGGGAGCAGATATTCGTTTGCTAAATGAAACAACACAGGCGGGTGAAAAAATTGCTGATGTTGTGGTCAAATCATCGGTTTTGCATGGTATAACCATTCCTGATGAATGCATTGCCGCAGCAATTGATGAATTTCCTGTGCTTTTTATTGCCGCTGCTTTAGCTCAAGGTGAGACACGTCTGACCAATGCTTTGGAATTACGTAAAAAAGAAAGTGACCGCATTGCCGTCATGGCTCAGGGCTTACAAAAACTGGGAATTGATTGCCATGAGTTAGATGATGGCATCGTTATTAAAGGTGGTAAGTTTAAAAGTGCGACAGTCGATGCCGAAGATGACCATCGCTGTGCCATGAGTTTTCTTATCGCAGGGCAGTTGAGTGATGCCGAAATCACGGTAAAAAATTGTGAGAATATCAGCACATCTTTTCCGAGTTTTGTTACGATATGTCAGCAGTTGGGCTTGCATTTAGGTCATCGCTAAAATAAGACTTGAGCTCATCAGCAAAATAATGGTACACATTTTTAATTGGCAAAGGGATGCCTCCGCCATGAGCACAAAGCGAGCCTTGTTGTAAGGTGTTAAGCAGGTCAAAAAAGAGTGTGCGGTCGATTTTTTGGTTGGTGTTTATAGCCTTTTCCAATAGTTCTTCGCCACGTTTCGTACCCAAACGGCAAGGAAAGCATTTGCCACAACTTTCGGCTGCTGCAAATTCAAACAAATGGTGCAGGTAATTAATCATTGGAAAATCTTGTGGGATGCAAACAACCGAAGCATGTCCCAATAAAAAACCTTGTTGGCTAAAGGATTCAAAATCTACCGTTAACTCTTTAAACTTGTGTGCAGGAATGATACCACCAAGTGGTCCGCCAATTTGTACGGCTTTAACGGGTGATTTGAAGCCCGCAGCCTGGTGTTCAAAAATTTCTTGTAAAGGTGTGCCCATTTCGACTTCATAAATGCCTGGCTTGGTAAAAAACGAATCCAAACTCATGAGTTTTGTGCCATTGGAATGCTGTGTTCCAAGCGATTGAAAATAGTCAGCACCTTTGCTCATGATGGCATAAATGCTTGCCAGTGTTTCAACATTGTTGACTACGGTGGGTTGGTTGAATAATCCTTGGTCGGTAGGATAGGGCGGACGTACTCGCACCTCAGGACGTTGACCTTCTATGGAATTAATGAGTGCTGTTTCTTCTCCGCAAATATAAGCACCTTGAGCAGCGATTATTTTAAAATTAAAATCAAATGCTAAGGATTCTACAAAAGGGGTTAATTCTTTTATGCTGGATTCAATGATTTTTATTGCTTCTGGGTATTCGCCACGAATGTAGAGAATGCCATAATTGGCACCAACAATATAAGCACTGGTTAAAATACCAAATAACACCAACAAGGGTTGTTGTTCGAGCAAATAACGATCAGAGTATGCTCCAGCATCACCTTCATCGGCATTACAAATAATATATTTTTGTGATGCTTTATGGTTCATGGCACTTTCCAGTTTAAAGCCAATTGGAAATCCAGCTCCGCCACGACCACGCAGATTTGCGTTTTTTAATACGCTCAATGCTGCACTAGCACCGTGTGCCATGATTTTTGTAAATGCTTGAGAGAATTGTGCCAAACTCAAGGCTTTATTGGTCAATATTTTTTCACCAGTGCTGTGGGTTGTGTAGTGGTCTTTTATCTTTTTGGGATTGTGCAGCAGTGACGCTATTTGTTGTATAGCGTTACCAGAATAGTTCTTTGCCTTAAAATGAAAGGCGGCGTTTTCATGGCACCGCCCCAAACATGTCATGTGACCAATCTCATCCTCACGAAAATGCTTGAGCAATTTTTGCCGAACATTTTCTTGCGTTCCAGCACACAAACAAGCCGAGCCATTGCATAAGTAGACTTTTTTGTTACGGTTCTCCTCTTTTAAGAAATCATAAAAACTGATGGTTCCAGTCACGGAGGCTTCACCGATAAGAAAATCTTTGGCAATTTGTTGTTTGTTGTTTTGTTTGGCAAGGTTTTCAAAAAGATTGTTTTTTAAACCACTACGTGCTGATAGTTCTGATAAGTTTTTTGACATTATGCTAATATAATTTTACAATGGCTAAATTATACACTCAATAAGCAAAATATCTAATGAAAAAATCTATTTACAGTTTGTTACTCAGTACTTTGTTTTTTGTTTCCTTGGTTTGTAGCGAAGATTTTGAGCAACGTGAATTAGTTACTTTTCCAGAGAAGATGCAAAAACATATGATGAGTAATATGCGAAATCATTTGCAAACCCTCAATTTTATACTTATCTCTATGGCTAATGATGAACTTGATCAAGCGGCAGATAGTGCTGAGAAAAATCTTGGCATGAGCTCGTTAAAGTTACACCATGCTAGCCACATGGCAAAGTTTATGCCCAAGAAAATGCAACAATTGGGCACAAATATGCACAAGGCTGCCAGTCGCTTTGCCCTGAAAGCTCAAGAAGGTGAAGCAAAACCTGCTTATGCCGCCTTAACAGAAATTACTGCTGCCTGTGTTGCTTGCCATGCGAGTTATCGAGTTAAATAGTTGTACAAATGTAACTGCTCGCACCTACCGTCATTGCCGCGAAGGCGGCAATCTCATAAATAATAATTACAATGGTCGGTAAATATAAAGGCCTTCACCATAGAGATTCCTGCCTACGCAGGAATGACGGTGTGAGTTGTTACGTACAAATTATATTTTTTTTTTAAATTTTTGTTGCTTTTTATTTTTTTGCTGTTAAATTGCGAATCATAGGTTGATAAAACCCGTTTTTAAAAATCTATACTTTATAACGATGAGGCAAGAGACAGGCTCGATGACCCTCAGGCAAGTTCGACAAAAAATCCTTTTTGCGATAGTGCCAAATCCTGAACCAATTATGGTGAATATAAAGAGAGCATTATGAGCATTTCAAACAATACAATTAAATTTCAATCACCTTCTTTTTCAGAAGTCTTTTCAATTGTTTTAAAATCCACAAATAAAAATACTTGCCAAATGTTGGCAATGTGTTGTTGTATGTGTATGCCACCAAATGCAATAGCCTCTTAATCTAACTTAATTTATTTAATTTAATTTAACTCAAGATTTTCAGGCGATTGCAGGTTGAACCGGCATATGGATACCTGTATTCCTGTTTTTCCTTTAAAAAGTCTGAATCTCTTTAACTTTGGAGATACAAAATGACACACAATTATCAATTTGAAACCTTGCAACTGCATGCAGGTCATGAACCTGATAGTACGACAAATTCACGAGCGGTACCGATTTACCAAACCAGTTCGTATGTTTTTAATAACTCAGAACACGGGGCAAATTTATTCGCCTTAAAAGAATTTGGCAATATCTATACCCGTATAATGAATCCAACCACCGATGCGTTTGAACAGCGAATTGCGGCACTTGAAGGTGGTGTGGCAGCCGTTGCGGTTGCATCAGGGCAGGCGGCACAGTTTATTGCCTTGAATAATATTTTACAAACTGGCGACCACTTTGTCTCTTCGCCTTTTGTTTATGGCGGTAGCTATAATCAGTTTAAAGTGGCGTTTAAACGTTTGGGTATCCAAGTGGATTTTGCCAATTCCGATAAAGTGGATGACTTGGAAGACAAAATCACCAACAAAACTAAAGCTATTTATCTGGAAACCATTGGCAATCCAGGTTTTAGTGTGCCAGATTTCCATGCCATTGCTCGGTTGGCTGAAAGTTATAATATTCCTTTGATTGTCGATAACACCTTTGGTGCAGGTGGTTATTTGTTTCAACCTTTAAAACATGGTGCCAATGTGGTAGTGGAATCGGCAACAAAATGGATTGGAGGTCATGGTACTTCCATTGGTGGGGTGATTGTTGATGGCGGTAATTACGATTGGAACAACGGTAAATTTCCGCAGTTTTCAGAACCATCAGAGGGCTATCATGGCTTGGTTTTTGCAGATGTATTTGGGGTTGATAATGATTTAGGTTTGCCAAATATTGCTTTTGCTATACGTGCCCGAGTGGAAGGTTTGCGGGATTTTGGCCCAGCGTTGTCGCCTTTTAACTCTTTTCAGTTGTTGCAAGGTTTAGAAACGCTTTCCTTGCGATTGGAACGCACGGTCGATAATGCTTTGGACTTGGCTAAGTGGTTGGAGTCTCACCCTCAAGTCGAGAGTGTTAATTATCCTGGATTGGCTTCTTCTGCATCGCATTTCACTGCTAAAAAATATTTGCATAAAGGTTTTGGAGGGGTGCTTTCTTTTGTGGTGAAAGGCGGCAAAGATGAAACCAAAAATTTTGTCGATGAATTGCAGCTTATCAGCCACTTAGCCAATGTCGGAGATGCCAAAACTTTGATTATTCATCCCGCATCAACCACGCACCAACAATTAAGTACAGCCGAGCAACTTTCAGCTGGCGTTTTGCCAAATCAACTTAGATTATCCGTAGGAATAGAACATGTTACAGACATTAAAAACGACTTACAACAAGCCTTTGATAAAATTTCCAACAGCATCAGCCACGACATCGCTGTTTAAAATTGATGAAGAATTTGAGCTAGAGTGTGGTGCAAAATTTAATTCATTGACCCTAAGTTATTCGACTTATGGTCAATTGAATGAAGCAGGCGATAATGTGATTTGGGTTTGTCATGCCTTAACCGCTGATGCTAATCCTAAAGACTGGTGGCAGGGCTTGGTTGGCGAGCATGATTTGTACAATCCTGATGAATATTTTATTGTTTGTGCCAATGTGATAGGTTCGCCTTATGGTTCAACATCACCGCTTAATTGTGATGCCGATAAACGCTTTACTGACTTTCCTATTGTCAGTATTCGGGATAATGTTAAGGCATTTATTGAGCTTCGCAAACATCTTGGAATTGATAAAATTCACACACTTATTGGTGGTTCTATGGGTGGTCATCAAGCACTGGAATGGGCAATAATTGAAACACAAATCTGTGAAAATTTGATATTATTGGCAACCAGTGCCGTATTATCACCTTGGGCGATGGCGTTTAATCAATCGCAACGCTTAGCTCTAAAAGCCGATGGGTCTTGGGGTGATAAATCTGCACAGGCGGCACAAAATGGCTTGAAAGCAGCACGCAGTATTGCCTTGTTAAGTTACCGCAATGCCCAAGCTTATAACCAAACCCAAGCAGATGATTATGATTTTCATCGCCAAGCAAAGGTTGTAAGTTACCAAAATTACCAAGGCGATAAATTGGTCAGTCGTTTTAACGCTTACAGTTATTATGCCTTAACTCAAAGCATGGATTCTCATGATATTGGACGTAAACGCGGTGGTGTTGTCAGTGCTTTGGCTCAGATAAAGTGCAAAACTCTGGTCATTGGTATTGATTCTGATTATTTGTTTTCGGTTGCGGATTCTCGCTTGTTGGCAGATTTTATTCCTCATGCAGAATTGACCATCATTTCATCGGATTTTGGGCATGATGGTTTTTTGATTGAACAGCAAAAAATTACTGCGGCAATTAATAAATTTCATGCCAGTACAACACAAAATAATGAAACTTTGGGTTTGTTTGGTTTGGGCTGTGTGGGACAAGGTGTCTTTCAGCTAATTTCGCATAACAAAAGTATGCCACAAATCAAATATGTCGGCGTGAAGCACGAGTTTAAAGCTCGAAAAATTGCTTTTGATAAAGTCACCACCGACCATCAGACACTGGTGAATAGTGATGCTATCGAGACCATTATAGAAGTCATAAGTAACAATGAACAGGCGTATCATATTGCCAAATCGGCGATGAATGAGGGAAAAAATTTTATTTCTGCCAGTAAAAAAATGCTGGCTTATCATTTGCCAGAAATTATCAGTTGGAATAAAAAATATTCCCAAAGTTTTTTGTACGAAGCAGCTGTTGGCGGCAGCATCCCTATTATTCGTAATTTGGATTTGTACTTTGAACAAGCCCAAAATCAAAGCATTAAAGCTATTTTAAATGGCTCAAGCAATTATATTTTGACGCACATGTTTGCTCATGATAAATCCTATAATCATGCCTTAGCCCAGGCTCAAGAAAAAGGCTTTGCAGAAAGCAATCCCATGCAAGATGTCGGTGGTTTTGATGCCAAATACAAGGCAATTATTCTTGCCGCTCATGCTTTTGGCATTATTGTTCATCCTGATGATGTGTTTTGTTTTGGTATTGAAAATATTTCATCAGCGGACTTGAATTGGGCAAGAGCTAAGGCTTGGTGTATAAAACAAGTGGCAAGCATCACACGAACCAACAAAGGTATCATCATCAATGTCATGCCAGAATTGGTAACTCATGATAGTGAGCTTGCTAAAACTGACGATGAAAACAATCTGCTTATCCTTGAAAATAATGCCACTAAATTTTATTTCAAAGGAGCAGGGGCAGGCGGTATAGCCACGGCTACAGCCGTGTTGGCTGATGTTAAAGCCAGTTGTGCAAACTACCGTTATACTTATAATATTGATGAAAATTTATGCCTTGATAACGATGTGAAGATAAATGTCTGGATTAAAAACAGCGATTTTTCTGCTCAAGTGGGTGAAATTATTGAACAAGATGCAACGCATGTGCAATTAAGGTGCAACTACAAACAATTGCGGCAACTGCAACAACAAGATGTTTTTTTCATGAAAGACGCAGAGAGCAGCTTATGAATTTTCTTGATTTCAGTTATGCTTTGGTAGGCGGTTTACTTATTGGCTTGAGTTCTGTTGGGTTAATGTTGGCGTTGGGTCGAATTGCAGGAATAAGTGGCATTTTACAAGCGGCTATCTTTTCTGATGATAAATTATGGCGAATTTTGTTTCTTTTTGGCATGATTGTCGGGGCGTGGTTTGTCTTCTGGCTTAACCCTGCAGGTGTTAGCGTTAGGGTGGATTTTCCCCTGCCTATTTTGGCGGTTTCTGGTTTTTTAGTTGGTCTTGGTGTGGCAATGGGTAATGGTTGTACCAGTGGTCATGGTATTTGTGGCTTGAGTCGGTTCTCTAAACGAAGTGTGGTGGCAACGATGCTGTTTTTTGCTTGTGCCTTGTTAACTCGTTTTATTTTGCATACTGTATTAGGAGTTTTGTGATGAAGAAAAATAGTGTTGCTATTTTCTTGGGCTTGGTATTTGGCATGGGCTTGAGTTTGTCAAAAATGACAGATCCGCAAGTAGTTTTGGGTTTTTTTGATTTGGCAGGAAACTTTAATCCAATGCTTTTGTTTGTTTTTGTTTCGGCTCTAGTAACAACAATAATTGGTTACCGTCTGGTTTTATGTCGAAACAAGCCCTTAATAGATAAGCAATTTCATTTACCCAAACTGAAAAAAATTGATAACCCTTTGCTGGTTGGAGCGGTTATTTTTGGTTTGGGCTGGGGCATATCTGGCTATTGTCCTGCTCCTGTTATTGCGGTATTTTTAATTAATCCCGTGGAATTTTGGATTTTTTCATTGCCAATGCTTTTGGGATTTGTCTTGTTTCGTAAAATTATGCTCCAATAGATAGTCACAGCTAATTTGTCCATAGATATAAACGCATGAATCAGCATCAAATAGTATATAAAACTGGACAAATAAAACAATAACAATTACAATCAATTTTTTCAGAATTAGCTATAAAATTGAATTTAAATCAAATTACAATAGAAATTGTAAAGAAATCACAAGAACCTACTTTCAAAAAATTGATGAATCAACATCATTATCTAGG
>CAZQMH010000092.1:1449-10135 GCA_964594435.1 uncultured Alcanivoracaceae bacterium | reverse complement strand
TTGCAAATCAGCTTTTGCCGCCGATAAAGTGGCTTTGGCACTGACAACTTGTGGTAGGTTGAGGTTGAGGGCATTGGGCTTGCCTTTTTTACCGTACTTTTTCCAATCACTTTTGGCTAAATCACTCTTGGCTTGTTGCAAATCGAGGTTGGCCTGCCCTGATGCCACATTGGCTTTGGCTCGGGTAATCGCCAACAGGTAATCTGCGGCATCAATTTTAAGCAAGACATCGCCTTTATTAAACTGACCACCGTTGCGAAAATTGGCTGCCACAAAAGTAACTTTACCACTGATTTCAGCGGCGAGAGTTATCTTGGTTTTTGGCACAACAATACCGTCTGATGTAATCGGTACGACATAATCAATGGGCTGAACTTTAATGACCTCAACCGTCGGGATGACCTTGGTATTGGCTTTTTTTTGTTCTTTTGGTTTGAATAAAATCATCACAAAAGCCAAAGCCGCCGTGATCAATAAAACAATAAAAATGGCAACAATTTTATTGTTTTGCTTCGCAACCTGTGTACCATTTTGCGATAAGGGAGAATTTATTTGATTTTCTTGTTTAGACATAATAGCTTGGGTGAAAAATAGTGATAGTTTAATGGATAAGTTGTTGTGTTTCTATATCCCAAAGGTCATTAATTTGTGCATTTAACTTTTGGCAGGCAAGTTGAGCTTTGTCGGCAAAATCTTGCCGCGTGGTTCCTGCAAAAATAATGCTCCGCGAGGAAGAAATGATTAAACCAGATTGTTGAGCGTTTTGGTTCAAGCCCGCTTGCAAAGTGGCAGCAATATCTCCACCTTGTGCACCAATACCAGGGATTAATAACGGCATTTGTCCGACAATTGAGCGTATTTTTGCCAACTCCTGCGGGTAAGTTGCACCGACGACCAAGAGCATGTTTTGGTTGCCGTTCCAGTTGTTGGCGGCATTGTGGGCGACTTGTTCAAACAGGGTTGTGCCATTCTCTAGGCGTAAATTTTGAAATTCATCAGAACCTTTGTTAGATGTTTTGCACAAGGCAATCACACCTTTGTTGGCATAATCCAAAAAAGGCTGCAAAGAATCCTGCCCCAAGTACGGGTTGACGGTCACCGCATCGGCTTGATAGTGAACAAAGGCTTCTTGTGCATATTTTTCGGCAGTTGTACCAATATCACCGCGTTTTGCATCTAAAATGACGGGAACATGCGGGTATTTGTCGTGAATATAGTCAATAATGTGTTTTAGCTCAGCTTCTTTTGCTTGGGCAGAAAAATGAGCTATTTGCGGCTTAAACGCACAAACATGCAAAGCAACCGCATCGACTACAGACCTTAACCATGTCACCAAATCAATCGCCATTGCATCAAGAATGCGAAAATTTGGATCCAACCCAACACACAGCAGGGATTTGTTTCTCATCTGGGCGGCATAAATATTTTCGATAAACAAATTCATACTTGATTTTTTTAATAAAGTGCCTATTCTAACTGAACTTGCCAAAATTTAATATGTCCATTAGTGCTATGAAACAAATACTCTTATTTTGCAGTCTTATTATTACGTTTTTTTCTTATGCGGGTCTACCAACTGCCGTAAATGGTGTAGCCGTGCCTTCACTTGCGCCAATTTTAGAACGAGTCACCCCAGCTGTGGTTAATATTCACTCAACCACACGCCAAAAAATAAGTTCACGCAACCAAGCGTTTTACAATTGGTATTATGGTTTACCAAATGTTCCGCAAGAAAGAGTCACCCAATCTTTGGGTTCAGGCGTTGTTGTGGATGCTAAAAATGGTTACATATTAACCAATAACCATGTAATAGATGGGGCAACAGATATACAAGTATCGTTGCAAGACGGTCGTAGTTTTTCGGCACGTTTAATCGGCACCGATGAGGGCACCGACGTGGCAGTTATTAAAATCGAGGCAAAAAACCTGACTCAGCTTGCGTTAATGGACTCCAAAAAATTGCGAGTCGGGGATTTTGTCGTCGCCGTTGGCAACCCTTTTGGTTTAGGGCAAACGGTCACATCAGGCATTGTTTCGGCACTTGGACGAACCAATTTACAAGGACTGGGCTACCAAAATTTTATTCAAACAGATGCTTCCATCAATCCTGGTAATTCTGGCGGTGCCTTGATTAATTTGCAAGGTGAATTGGTTGGCATCAACACGGCTATTTATTCTCCCAGCGGCGGCAATGTTGGCATTGGCTTTGCCATCCCTGCCTCACTTGCCCAAAGAATAATGGCACAATTGGTGCAATTTGGGCAGGTGCGAAGAGGTTCAATTGGGGTTGAAGTACAAGATATTACTGCCAATTTGGCACGGGCATTTAACCTTGAAAAAAATGGTGGCGTCATCATCACCAATGTTGAACCCGATTCTCCCGCCGAATCTGCAGGGCTGCAAGCGGGTGATATTATTACCCAACTTAATGGCAATAAAATTAAAAACCAACACGATTTCAACAACCAAGAAGGTCTGTTTGAACTCAACACCTCGATTGCTATCAGCTTTATTCGCAACGAAAAACGCAAACACACCAAAACCGTTATCAACAATTATGACCGTAAGGAATTTGCAGGAACGGAATTACATAATCTTTTAACTGGAGCTCACTTTATTAATCTGCCTTCGCATCTAAAAAGCCACTACCAAGGTGTATTGATTGATGAAATAGAACGCGGTTCAGCTGCATGGAATCAAGGTTTGCGAAGTGGCGATTTAATCACCAATGCCAATAAAAAGGAAATCATAAACCTAAAGCAATTGAAAATTATTTTGGACAAATCACGCAAATCACCCGTTTTGACAGTCTACCGCAACTACAGAAATTATATTTTAGTGCTAGAATAACATAGACATTAGATAGATAACATTTTATTATACACGATGGTTTATCACATACTAACTATCGCGTGGGACAGTCGCAACACAACTATATTTTTCAATTCTGTAAAAAAGGGCAAGTTAAACAATTGCTCGATTCGCTTGCGGCCATTGGATACAAGAACTTAGTTGATGAACGCGGCAACACCTTATTATGCGTCGCCCTAAAAAATGCTCAATGGCAAGTGCTGCAAGCCTTGTTGCAACAAAACATCACGTTTACACCCAACAAACCACCCTTAATTACCGCCTGCCAATGTTCCAAAGATGACGCCACTGGCATAGAAATTATTTTGCCACTTTATCCGAACATTGACGTGCAAAATTACCAACAACGCTCACCATTAATGACCGCTTGTTTGCTTGGGCACATAAACAAGGCCAAAACCATAGTCGCAGCCAATGCCAGCATAGAATTACAAGACAATTTCGGCAACACCGCACTTATGGAGGCTGTGCATTCCAAAAACAAAGAGCTCGTTGCACTAATTCTGCAACAAAAACCCTTAGTAAACCAACAAAACAACCGAGGTGAAACGGCACTCATTATTGCATTAAAAACTAAAAACCCATCAGAAGGCATTGTTAAACAATTGCTCAATGCCGAGGCAAATCCAGAGTTATTAGACAACGAAAAACAATCCGCCTGGTTAATTGCCAAACAAAAACAGCCGAAATTGGCTCGTCTCATAGAAAAGCACCAAAATGATAAAAATCAATTTGAATTACCGTTCTTTAGCAACGATTACCAAGAAAATTCAAGCCAAAAGGAAAAAAATCAGCAAACAACCGAGACGAAACAAGGAAAATCAAATAAAATTGACCCGCATTTATCTGCCGATACGTCAAACCGAATCGAACCAACATTAAACAACCCTTTAACGGAAGAAGAAAACATTTTGAAAACAACAACGGCAACACGCCACAGCGAAGGCAAAGGAGCAAGCACAACAAGGAAGCACCCTGTTTTTCAAAGCAAGCAAAACACATCCAGCCAGCAAACAGACTGGTTTGATGCGGCAAAATCGGGCAACTTAGGCAAACTCAACCGCTTAATATTGCAAGGCATTGATATTGATTGCCGTGATAGCAAAGGTTGTACCGCTCTCATAAGGGCCTGCGGTCACTCCCGTCGAGCGGTGGTATCGTTCTTATTGCAGCAAAATGCAGACATCGAAGCCCGCTCTAATAATGGTAGCAGTGCACTGTCTTCTAGCATCATCGGAAATTGTCGTCGTGTCGCAGGATTATTGCTCGATAAAAAAGCCAACCCCAATGGTTTAGGACCCGCGGATTTTAGTTATGCCACCATAGCCGCAGCCAGTTGGAACGAAGCCATGCTTAGCATTTTGTATCGCAATGGAGCGGATATTCATATACTCAACAAAAAGCAACAAAACTTATTTCATATTGCCGCTATGGCAGCGGAGTTTTACCACAATATAAACAATGCCAAAAACACGTTTCAATTTCTGCATGAACATGCACTCGATATTAATGCCCAAGATGACGAAGGCAATACCGCACTGATGATACTGTGTGGCATCCAGAAACAAAAATATGCCATAGAAGACAGAAATATTGCCGCTATTATTCATGGCATCATCAAGCTTGGAGCCGCCCCAGCTTTGGTCAATAAAAAAGGTGACTCTGCTGTTGATATGGCAAGTTTCCATAAACTGCAACAAACCAAAGGCGTACTGATGAATGCCTTATCATGGAATGACGCCTAGTTTATGAGTTTATCTGCTGCTAAAATTAACCGCATATTTGCCGAGCATCATCCGCTTATCGTCAAAGCCGTAGCGGTGTTACGACCAGAGGTCAAAGGGGTAACCGCAGATGATGTCGAACAAGAAGTCAGTATCCGTCTATTAAAAACCATAAAAAGTGACCGAGAAATCGAAAACATCTCGTCTTATATATACAGAATAACGGCAAACGTCATTATTGATTTAGCACGCAAGAATCAGCGGCATACCAATGAAACAACAATGCCAGATGAACGAGACGAAGAAGATTATCGCCCCGACTTGGAATCAGAAGATTTAAAGCCAGAACAACAATTGGCAAACGAAAATCTGATGAAACAAGTATTAGCCGTTATAGAGACCTTACCAGAGGCTCGCCGAATTGCCGTTAAATTACGACTGCAAGGGTTTTCCATAAAAGAAATGAGCGAGATGACAGGCTGGTCTTTTTACAAAGCAGAAAATCTCTCAAAAAGAGCCATGACTGCTTTAAAAGGTAAATTAAAAGATTTAGGTATAGAATATGAAATTAACTGAACAACAACTCGCACAAATGTTTCAACAAAGCCGTAATACGCAAGCTGAAGCACAAAACAAAGACCTGTATGCATCAACAGATGCATCGGCTCAACGCTTGGCAGATGTTGAAAAAATTGCAGATAATTCTACACTGAGTGCCAGCTACCAAGTCATGAGTCAATTGCACGCATGGTCGGATGCCATTGGTAACGATATTGAGTTGAGCTTAAAACCCAAAATTAGCTTCGACTTGTTTGCATGGCTTCGCCCAGCTGTTGCCACCGCGGCTATTGCTACGGCTGTTTACTTTATTGTACCGCAAACAGATGGCAGCAAAAACATTCAGCAGCCGCAATCCGATGTTATCATGTACTCATCAAGTTTTGAAAAAAAATCTGATGTCATCAACGGCAGTTCCTTTGATGCAACAGATAAAGTACAGCATGACGTGGATACCATATCACGCTCAAGTTTTGGTTAAGACTTGATTACACAAACACTAAGGCTGGAAATCCAGCCTTTTTTTTTGCCCTGTATTAATGAATATTACTCAATTCCAGCAAGAAACATCGTTAGAAAAAAGAGAAGTTGATTTGATTATCTGTCATGTTTTAAAAATCAGCACCGCACAATTGATGATTTACGACAAAACGGTTAGTCAAAAACAAGCAGAAACCATTCAAAAATACATAAAAGAAAGAGAAAAAGGCAAACCATTTGCCTACATTGTCGGCAAAAAAGCTTTTTGGACGCTCGATTTACTCGTCAATGAACACACCTTAATTCCACGGCCAGAAACCGAACAAATCATAGAGATTGTTTTGCAAAAAGTCACAAAAACGTTTGCAGGTAAAATTTTAGACTTGGGAACAGGAACAGGGGCCATCGCTCTGGCTTTGGGCTCGGAATTGGAACACGCCGCAATCGTGGCGATAGATTTTTGCCAACAATGCCTGAAAATCGCCAAACAAAACCAACAAGCTTGGCACATAAAAAATGTAGAATTTTGCCAAAGTAATTGGTTTAGTGGCATAAAACCACAGCAAAAATTTGAATTTATTGTCACCAATCCACCCTATATTGCTCAAAATGATAGGCATTTAGCTGCCTTAAAGCATGAACCAATCACCGCATTGGTGGCAAAGAACCAAGGATTGGCAGATATTTACCATATCATATCAAACGCAAAAGAACATTTAAGCGAAAAAGGTTGGCTCATCATTGAACACGGATACAATCAACACCAAGAAATTAGGCGGTTTTTTAAACACAAAGGTTATAAAAACGTTAAAACCTACAAAGATATAGCTGAAAACCCACGAATAACACTAGCACAATGGCAAAATCTTGCTATTGACAAGTAATGATTATACAATCCCGAATATTTTTTAAAACACATGACACCATGATTAAAAGTACAGCAAAACAACTCCCTCGCCTTGGGCTAATCGCTTCATTTATCGCCTCATTTAGTGCATCAGCACAAACCGTTTCAACCGAGCAGGGTTTTGAAGATGTAAATATTTTGCCTGGTTGGTCAATCGTCAACCAATCAAATCCGTTGGGAGAAACAAGTTGGTTTCAAGGCAATCGACGCTTGATGGAAGCCCAAAGTGGTTTTGTCACCTCTTTTATAGCCGCAAATTATCGCAACACAACAGCGGTAGATGATGACATAAGCAAAACCATCTGTGATTATTTAATCATGCCAAATCTTGGTAATTTAGAGGCCATCTCTTTTTACACCAGAACACGTAAAGCTGCCAACAATTTCAGCATTTTTCCCGACCGTTTGTATGTCGTGTATTCGCCAACAGGAGACATAACAACAGGCAATTGCACGGATGATTTTGGAGCCTTTACCGAAACCTTAGAAGTCATAAATCCCGACTTAACAAAAGACAACTATCCAGATGGCTACCCTTTTTCATGGCAAAAGTACGACATAGACATCAATGGCAATGGACGAATTGCTTTTGTGTATTATGTTGAGGATGCTGGTTATTATGGAACAAACTCCATGTACGTTGGTATCGATACCGTTTCATGGACGTTCCCATCCGCTTCATCGGGTACAAAAAAACACGCACATGAAAAAATGCTCAATAGCAAAGAAATTGGCGACACGCAACACTAAACACACCCAAGTGTTGCTGTTGAAAACTCAATAATTTCAAATCGTTTGGGCAGTATCCGCTTTGGGTTTTGGTTTTGTAAGTGATTATTCGGGCGAATTACTAGAAAATAGAACGCCTTCCTGATATTATTAACCCCAAATCCCGATAGAGAACGCTGATTCGACAGTCAGTTGTTGACTTGCTGTTTTCTAATGGTGTTTGGGTAGAAATAAATTCATAACAATTAAAAATCTGAGTAGGTCATGAGCGATTTTCCAAAAATTCCTGGTTACAAAATTACCAAAATCTTGGGTAAAGGTGGCATGGGTATCGTTTATTTAGCGGTACAAGAAGCTTTGGACAGACAGGTGGCATTAAAAGTAACCTTGCCTTCGCTGTATGAACAAGATGAAACATTCTTAACACGCTTTGTTCGGGAAGCAAAAGCAACAGCCATGCTGCAACACCCAAACATTATCACCATTTATGATGCGGGTGTGTTTGAAAACAGTTCTTATATGGCAATGGAATATATTTCGACTGGCACATTGGCTGATTTAAAGCGGGATGCTTTATCACATAACAAAATATGCAAATTATTCATCGGTATTGCCAAAGGATTAGGCGTTGCACATCAGGCAGGTCTTGTGCACCGAGATATTAAACCTGATAATATTTTAATTGACAAGGATGGCTTACCACTGGTGACTGATTTTGGCATTGTTAAAACGCAAAATGCCAATGCAACTTTGACCAAAGTTGGCGACACCATTGGCACCCCACATTATATGAGTCCTGAACAAATCAAAGCAGAAAAACTTGATGGTCGTTCGGATCTCTACTCCTTGGGAATTGTGCTTTATAATTATCTTGAAGGTGGCGTGCCTTTTTCTGACACCACTCCCTCGGCGGTGTATATCAAACACGTAACCGAAGAACCACCGCCGTTAAGCACAAAAAACGCCGCCTTTCAGTCGATTATCAGCAAAGCATTGGAAAAAGACCCTCAAGACAGGTTCAACAATGCCAATGAAATGGTCGTGGCATTAGAAGCCATCATGCAAGTGTTGCACACACCTGCTCCAAGTCCAGCCATAAAACCAAGCGAAATCTCCCAAGCCCGTACCAAGATGGTCAAACCCATAACCGAAGTACCCCAAAGCAGTGGTTACGGGCTAAAAATTGCACTTTTATCTGGTATCTTAGCCTTGGGCGTTGGAAGTTATTTCGCTTACGATAAGTTTTTTAAAACCAATGACACACCCAATACACCACCACAAAACACAACAGAACTGACAGCCAACAATGAGAAAGCGGGAATAATTGTCGAAGAACAAGAAACCCCAACTCAAAAAGATACTGAAAACTCAGAAAACTCAGAAAACTCAAATAATTCGGTAGCATTAAATGAAGATG
>CAZQMH010000092.1:0-1349 GCA_964594435.1 uncultured Alcanivoracaceae bacterium | reverse complement strand
GAAAACTCAGAAAACTCAGAAAACTCAAATAATTCGGTAGCATTAAATGAAGATGACTCAAACGCTCAGTTAGAACAAGAACAAAGTGATTTTGAATCTCCCGCCAGTTCGATGGAAACCACAAATCAATCGCCAGATGACGTCCCAGCCGATGAGGCTACGACCGTAGATGAGACTGAAATCACGCAAGAAGCAGCCATCACCCAAAACAATGAAACCGAAAATAACGAGGAAGAAAACAATAAGCCAATAGCAACCGAAACGCTTTTAATCGACAAACTGCCAAGCACAGCAGATGATGAATTGGTGGAAAAAATACCAACTCAGGACGTTGCTCTCACCAGTCCAGCAGAAAATCAACTATTAAAGATTAAAAATTTATTGGCCGCAGCCAATGCAAACCTACAAAAATCAAAATTACTTCGCCCCATTGGGGACAATGCGTATGAAAAATATAACCAAGTGTTGGCTCTGGATGCAAGCAATAGATTGGCAAAACTAGGCATTATAAAAATCATCAAAAAATACCAATCATTAGCACAACAACAACTCGCCCAAAACAACTATAACGTCGCCATAAGTTATATTAATTCCGCTCTAACAATTCGACAAAAATTTGATAAACAAGGCTACGGTAACAACATGCGGCCAATTATCACACGAGCCTATTCGATAAATCGCCTACAAGAAAACAAGCAAAAGATTATCGCACAAAAAAATCAAGCACTTGACGATGCAAGGCAAAGCAAGCGAGAACAAGAGAGATTGGCAAAAATTAACCAACAAAAGCAGCAAAAACCCCAAATCAATCCCAACGATCTTCATGAAAAAGGGCTAAATGCCTTAAAGATAAAAGATTATTCGTCAGCTCGAAAATACTTTAAACAAGCCGCAGATTTAGGTCATATAAAAGCACAGAACCAAATGGGTCGTATTTATTTACGTGAATTAGGTGTTAGAAAAGATTATGCAAAGGCTCTTTCGTGGTTCTTAAAAGCAGCTAAGCAAGGCTATGCTCCTGCTCAAGATAATCTTGGCTTAATGTATTTCAAAGGTTATGGCACCAAAAAAGATTTTGATGAATCCTTTTTTTGGTATGCCAAAGCCGCCAACCAAGGTTATGCAGACTCTCAAGGCATACTCGGTGCCATGTACGAATACGGGCGAGGCGTGAGGAAAAACAGTTACCAAGCCGTGCAATGGTACAAAAAAGCAGCCAAACAAGGCAATGAATTTGCCATTAAAAAACTCAGAAAACGCGGCATTTCAAAATACGATTAAGTTCATTCATTGCACTAACCTGAATATTTCATACAAGTGGCATAAAACAGGCATATTTATTATATATT
>CAZQMH010000091.1:0-10183 GCA_964594435.1 uncultured Alcanivoracaceae bacterium | reverse complement strand
GCTTTTTTAATAGTGGGAGACACCTCTCCTGGTACAAGTAATTGCTTTCAGGGTTATCCTGGCAGGGTAGGTGGCAAAGCCAGCTGGTTTTATGACGCTAGTAATGCCTCTGCCATGTCTGCTCGTGCCTATGTGTTGGGCGATTTGACGGCATTACACGAAATTGGTCATGTAATGGGAGGAAAACACTCTGATCATGTTTATACGACATATCTTGGAGCAAGTAACAGTCCTGAATCTACCAAAGGTTATACTGACCCCAATGATAATTGGCAAACAATTATGGGCGGATATACCGAATGTCCATTCAATGGCATTTATTCAAATTGCGAAAGGTTATTGCAGTTCTCAAACCCAAATGTACAGTATTATCATCAAGGTCAGGCAACAGGAGAGGTATATAACAAGGATATGTCACTGTGGTTAAATAATAGTATGTATGCGATTTCTCAGTGGAGAGGTTCACCCTTGGCTATTCCTAGTGCTCCGAATCCTATTTCGGTTCAATCAGAACATTGTTATGGTTTCAATAGAGTTAACTGGACTGCAAAATATGGTGCAACCTCTTATAAGCTATATAAATCAACCAGTTCAAATTTTACCAATCCTACGTTAATTTATTCTGGTGCAAATACTAATAGTTTCATAAACGTAGGTGTTGGTACAACATGGTATCTTAAAGCACAAGCATGTAAAGCCGCAGGTTGTAGTGTAAATAGTAGTCAGGTTTCAGCAGGTAGGTATAATGGTTGCTTATAAAAGAAAATTAAAGGGCAATATACTCAAGATTGTTGTAATTTTGTATTTTACGGCTTTGAGTAGTCATTCTAAAGCCCAGCTATTGCAAGGTCCTGCTGTGCAATGTATTGATTGTGAACAGTACACATTAGGAGTTGAGCCATATAATGGAGTATGGGATAACCCTCAACAATCAGGTAGCGGCTATTCAATTGAGGTACATAAAGGCAAGGTTTTTGGTATTTATTATGGCTATGATACAGAGGGCAAGCCCTTGTGGTTAACTTTTGTAGCAGATTTAGTTGCTTCCGATGAAGCGGGAATTATGTGGACACTTGATGCAGAACTAACCAAGATGCAAAATGGAAATTGCCTTAATTGTGAATACCAAGCACCTGAGGTGGCAGATTTTCAAAGCTCAATACATATTGATTTTAAGCAGATAAATTATGCCAGCGTTAGCGTTAATAGTGGTGCTGTTCAAAATATGATACCGATAGATTACAGTTTTAGCAGTCATGCAGATTTTCCTGAATTAACGGATTATAAATTGCCTGATTTAAAAGGGGTGTGGGTTTTTTCTTTTCATGTAAATGGCTTAGAGTTGTTGCCTTTATCAGGATATGGTAATCAATGGGGGTTCTATTCTAAAACACTAGTTATTGGTCGGAAATCTCCCTTGAAGGATTATGACAATGATGGTAATCTTGAGATTCAATACTATACGGATTTGTATATTCAAGGTACTCCTGAAATATACACATATGGACGTATTGAGTGCGAAGAACAAGATGTGGATGGTGTAAAAGCAGGACCTATGTGTGTTTTCATAGATGGTCAAGGAATACTTGGAGCACCTGGTGAGGTGCTTTATTATTATTTTTCTTTGGGAGGATTGGGTTCTCAGAGACTTTTTGGTCAAACAATCGATGGTCATACTTTTACGGCAATAAAAATTGATTCAACTGACTATGTAAGTAGATAAAATCATGCAAAACAAGCCAATGAAGTTCATTGGCTTGTTTATATCCTCGCCTTAATATAATTTTGTGTTATCCTCGTAAATTCTATAGCTGAATTTGTGGAATTAATAAAGTGTTGTATTTAGCTATTTTCTCCTGCAACAAGTGGATAAAGCACAGGGCGGCTTGGGGCGGCATCGGTGGCAAACGCTGGTAGTTGCAAATCCAAACAATACAAGCCATCGGCAACTTCATCTGGCAGGTAAATCATTTCTGTAATCGTGCGGGTTTTTTTGCTTTTTTTATCAAGTTTTCGTGAATGGGCTGGGATATTCCAAAAAATTCGGTGGTTGCTTAAGAGGCCGTCATCGTACATTTTATCAATTGAGGGCACATCAACGAGCAGATGTTTTATGGCTGAATTGGCAACATACTGCATGGCTTGGTGGGTAAAAAAAGGTGGTTGGCAGCTGTTGTTGTAGATTCTTGAGCATTTGCTGTCATCATTGGGCAAGGTACGAACGAGCAATGCTTCAACTTTTTGCAATGTTTGCGTGTCGATTTGGGCGGCTAGCAGGGCTAAATCTATCACTTTATCTTCTTTTTGCAAGGGCGGTGTGTAGCTGTCTTGGCTTAAATCGCCAGCAATAGGGTTGATGGAGATGACATAACAGGGCATTAAGCCCGTTAAGATTTGACCAATAGTGACTTCTTCATCAATAATATGCCCAATGGATTCACTGTGGGTGCCGTTACAATGTGGCACAAGGGTTAGGCTTTGTACGTTACATGAGCCACCTTGGGTGGTGGCTCCGATAAAATTATCGGTTTGTAAAGGTTTTTTGCTGGCAAATTCGGCCCCAAAATGATTGGGTTGTTGGGAGTTAAATTGTTGTTCAATGGCACAATTTATCGCATGAGCGGTATCAATTTGGTAGTTTTTTTTGCCTATTTTACAACTTAAAATCATGCTACAAAGCTGTCTTTTTTTAGATTGAGCCACTCCAGTGCCGTGCCGTGTAATAAACGATGAGTGGTTTGTTGGCTATAGTTCATAGATTTTATTAATTTCCCTGGTTCTAACTCGCCCAATGGAAAAGGATAATCCGTACCTAGAGCCAATTGGGATTCGCCAAAAACATCCAGTAACAATTGCATCACCAATGGCTCATGCACCAGTGTATCCAAATAGATTTTTTTTAAATAATTGCGTGGATTGTGGGGATTGTCAACGGCAACCAAATCAGGACGCACCTTGAAACCATGCTCAATCCGCCCAATTGAGGCAGGAAAACCACCGCCACCGTGTGCAAAAGCGATGCGTAATTTGGGTAAACGTTCTAAAACACCACCGAATATCATTGAGCAAATTGCCAGCGATGTTTCAGCAGGCATACCAACCAACCACGGCAACCAGTATTTTTGCATTTGCTGGGCACCAACCATATCCCAAGGGTGCACAAATATGGCGGCGCCTAATTCTTCGGCAGCGGCAAAAATATCAAACAGGTTTTCGTTGTCTAAATTCCAATCATTAATATGGGAACCAATTTGTACACCCGCCAGACCTAAATCTTTGACGCATCGGTGCAATTCTTTGATTGCTAAGGTGCTGTTTTGCATCGGCAAAGTGCCCAGACCAATAAAACGTTTGGGGTATTTTTGCACGACTCCAGCGATATGGTCATTCAATAAGCACGACAAATCATGAGTGTGTTCGGCTTTTGCCCAATAATTAAACATAACTGGCACAGTTGATAAGACCTGAACATTGACATTTTGTTGTTCGCATTGTTGCATTCTGACTTCTGGCGACCAGCAGTTGTCTTCAATTTCTCGAAAAAATTTGCCATCAATCATCATTCTGGCACAGCCACATTTATGATGATGCAAATTTAAAAAGCCTCCATATCCGTAGCGTTTTTTTAAATCTGGCCAGTTTTCGGGCAGAATATGGGTGTGAATATCAATTGTTAGTGGCGGCTTAGACATCGAGCTTGTTCTCTTTGGGCATGATGGTTGCACATTTTTTGCAGGTTCGGTTTTGTTCGTTGCCAAGAAATCGTTCAAAAACGGGAAAGAAATCTTTTTCGATATTTGTCAGGTGAAAATACTCCTCATACAGTTTATTGTCGCACTTTTCACAAAACCACATCAAGCCGTCTTTTTCACCTTTTACACGTTTGCGTTCCACCACTAAACCAATGGAGTTAGCAAAACGAACAGGGGAATGCGGAACCTCTGGCGGCAATAAAAACACATCGCCTGCGGTTAATGGGTAATCGACTTTTTTACCATTTTGAATTGTTTTTAACAGCATTTCACCTTCGAGTTGGTAGAAAAATTCTGGGCCTTGTTCGTAGTGGTAATCGCGTCTGCCATTGGGGCCACCGACCACCATGACGATAAAATCACCTTCGGCAAAGACTTGTTTGTTGCATACTGGCGGTTTAAGAAATTGTTTGTGGTCTTCAATCCATTGGTGTAAATTAAATGGTTTATTTATCATGTTGTTTTACCTTCTTTTAGCTGTTTGCTTTGGTCTTTAATCGTGTCATATAAAAACGGCAAAGATACATCCAACCGATAATCAATGCCAGAATGTGTGCCATTAAATTCTTCGTAGCTATGTTTGATGCCATGCTTGTGCAATTCCTTGGACAATCTTCGCATACCGTAATGAATCATAAATTGATCCCGAAAACCACAATCCATAAACAAACCTTTTAACTGTTTTAAGGCATTTACTTTGTCTTTTACCAAATTAACGGGGTCATTATCCAGCCAATGCTGCCACCTTTTGGGATTTATTTCACAGCTGTACAAATCAAAAGGCAATTGGATTTCGTCTTGTGGGTCGTAGGTCGCTGCCATGCAAATCATCATCAGCGTTAAAACATCACTGCCATGAATTTTTTTTGCTTTCCAAAAGCGTTTGATAAAATGATTGATGTCATTTTTGTAGTTGGCAAGCACGTTGGCAACCGTTGGAAAATCACGTTGGTAAAGCACTTCAAAACCAGCATCGCCAGAATGGTTGGCAATGGCAGCCCAAAATCCAGGAAAATCCATGGCAAAACGAATGGCAGCAAAGCCACCAGATGATTTACCTAAAACCCCACGATGTTTTGCACCTTTTAGCACGTTAAATTTTTCTTCAATAAGTGGCACAACTTCCTCAACAATATAAGAAGCGTAATTACCGATGGCAGCAGAATTGATGTATTGATTGCCACCAAGTGCGGTATAACAGTCTGGGAAAACGACAAGTGTGTCGCCAATTTTTCCCTCAGCAATCAATCGGTCAAGCCTTTCGGTTATGCTTTCACCAAATCCACGCCAAGCAATGACGCCATTGGCAGAATTGGAGTAGGCAGCCAAATAGTACATAACTGGTAAAAGCGTGTCGTTATCATCATAATTGGCAGGTAAATAGACATAAACCGTACGATTAGATGGGTCATTTAATGGATTGTCTTGTAGGATTTTTGAGGCTATTTCAAACTGCACCAAAGACCCTTTTGCATAATTTTTACTGTGGTTATAGAGAGACATGGCTAGCTTTTTATCATGTTTGCTTTTATTTTGTTAAAGGGTTGGGCTTTAGCAACCAAGTGCCCTTGAAATTGATTGCAGCCCAGATTTTTTAAAAATTTAAACTGAGTTTCGGTTTCGACGCCTTCAATAATTAATTCTAAATTGAGTTGATTTGCCATCAGCACAATGGTTGCAATGAGTTTTTCGGCATTTTCATCTTTGCCGATTTTTTCCACGAAACTCATGTCCAATTTCAAAATATCAATTGGCATCTGAGCCAAATAACTCAGTGATGAATAACCCGAACCAAAGTCATCAATAGCAATTTTAAAGCCCATTTGTTTCAATTCATCTAATTTCTGCATGGCATTTTGGAAATTATCTATCGCAAAAGACTCGGTTAATTCCAAAATAATAGTGCTGGTAGCAATAGGGTACTTGCGGTGAGCATTTTTTAGGGTCTCAATTAATTTGGTGTTATTGAATTGGTACAAACTAATATTGATAGCAACAGGTAAAACCTCTGAAGACTCTTTGAGACATGCATCAATATGGGCAAAGATTTCCTCTATTATCCACGCACTTAAGTCGACAATCATGCCTATTTCTTCGGCAATATAGATGAAATTTGTCGGTGTTAATAAACCCTTTGTTGGATGATGCCACCGAATTAAGGATTCAAATTTAATATAAGCCTTGTTTTCATCAAATACGGGCTGATAATACATCTCAAATTCATTTTTTGCCAAGGCATTCTTTAGGTATTTTTCAATACCGAGTTGTTCATTGGCTTGTGTTTGCATTTCTTTTTCAAAAAAGGTACAGGTATTTTTGCCTTTGGCTTTTGAAGCGTACATGGCAATATCGGCTTGTTGAATGATTTCCTCTGCATGTTTTGAGTTATATGGAAAAATACTAACACCAATACTAAAAGAGGTATAAAAAATATGCTCATTGATGTTAAAAGGTACATTCATCACCCGTTGGATTTTATCGGTAACAATAGTGACTTTGCGTTGAATACGTTCTAAGGATTGATTTTGGTTGCGGATAAGTATCACAAATTCATCACCGCCAAACCGTGAGGATACATCGGTTTCTTTAAGTGTCGCTTTTAATCTCTCACCAATTTGGATGAGCAATTGGTCGCCAAAGTGATGCCCCATTGAGTCATTGAGCACTTTAAATCTGTCTAAATCTAAAAACAAAACGGCACCAAAGGTATTGTTATGCTGAGCAGATTCTATAGCTTGCTGCAAATATTCCATAAATTTGGTACGATTTGGCAATTTAGTCATACTATCAAAATAGGCCAGTTGGCTTATTTTTTCTTGTGTTTTTTGTTCTTTGGTGATGTCAATTTTCATGCCAATTATTTCTAAATTTCCATCTTCAATTCGTGTTGAGATATAGTCTTTTAGCCACACGATATCGCCATTTTTCTTCAAAGCTCTGTATTTAATGGTGTACTGTTCTTTTTTTTCCGTACCTTTGGTGTATTGTGCTACCACTGTGTCTCTGTCTTGTGGGTGTATGATGTGCGATAAGACATAATCTAAGCTGTATAATTCATCCAATGAATAGCCTAACATTTTGCTTGCCTCATTGCTGATAAAATCAAGCTTGCACTTACCCAAGGTGTGTTTCCAAAAGATAACGGGCTGTATTTCAATCAATTGTTTGTAGCGTTTGTTTTTTTCTTCTAAAATTTTATTGAGCGTTTGAATTTCTTTGGTTCTTTTTAGCACTTGGTTTTTGGTGATGATTTCATTGCCTGTGATAACCAGTAACCCTGCTGTCGTCAAAGCAATAAATAAAAAACCAGTAGATAATAACCACCATATCAGCCACGAAGCATTGTTGATAAAAAAGTACGTGGTTGGATAAGCACGAATTTTCCATTTATGTTCACCAAACCCATAGAGTTTCTCAATCCGCCATTTCACTAATTTTCTGACTTTACCCTGCGATTCAAATATTTTTGTTTTGGCTGAGTTTTTCCCGTATTCAATAATCAGATGAATATCTTTGTAGTTCTTTTTTTGACTTAGTGTTCCTGCTTCATTGACAAAAAGTTTATTTATTGTGTTGACAAAATTGGCGGGGTGAGAGTTATGCGGGTTACCCGTGATAGCGTATTCATCGAACACACTGTCACCAAGTTGCATGGTTTTATTATCAATAATAGTCAGCAGTCTTTTTTGTTCAAATTCTTTTAAATTTTGGGCAATGATTAATAACAGTACAAAAGTAATGAGAACAGGTATGGCTGTCTTCAACAACCTATCACGCCACACTTTGCGCGGTTTTTTAAACAACAAAAACATCATTGGCAACAAAATAAAAACACCGACACTGTCTCCGAACCACCAGGTAAAGAAATTTAACATGACCGAGTGCTCCTCTAACAAAGAACTGTTATAGAGCGTCAAGGTAGATAAAGAGGAGGAAATAAAAGTTGGAATTATGCCAGCCAACACAAACAATTTTACTATTGACAGCAAGGTGAGGTATTCGTTTTTAGCACCGAGAAATCTTTTCACCAAATAGGTTGCTAAAGCACTACGAATCATGGTCGCCATAAGCATTAAACCATAAGTTACAAACAATGTTGGGTTATCGCTGAAATCATCGGTTTTGTAGAAGTTTATATTAACCAAAACCTCGGCGATAAGAATGGCTGGAATAAATTTATAACCCCAAAGAATCAAAGCCCCCGCAGCAATGCCCGCGGCAGGCCAAATTGGAGCGGCAAAAGTCGGTGGTAAAATAAGTGGACGGACGAGAATACTTGAACCATAATAAGCCACAACAATTAAAAAACTGCAAATGACGTAAGAAGATATATTTTTATAGTTAAAACTCAATAGTATGCCAACGGTTCATTCCCAAATCATGAAATTCTTTTACTTCTGTATGAGAACTTACCACAACTTTAGTAATTTTTCCATTACCAATACCAATAATTTGCCCTAATTGCACTTGCGATAAATAACTTTTTGTCGGGCTATAGCTAACCTTGTGAGTCGCTTTATCGGTAGTAACGGTAATTTTTGCACCCATAACAGACTGCTTGCTTTTTAGCTTTATTCCAATCCAATTACCATGCGAACTTTTATTGATAAATAATTTCACTGGCCGTGCCACTTGGGTCACGACAATATCTAAGTCGCCATCACCATCAATATCTGCATAACTGGCAGCACGACCAACCATGTCAACTGAACTTAAATCCCCCGTCTCTTTGAGAGCGACAAATGTACGTTCACATTTCGTACCACAATTCCAAAAAAGTTGGCTCTTTTGGGCATAATGCTGGGCAGATTGCACTTTGTTTATCGCATTTTCCACATGTCCGTTGGTTTGGAAAAAATCTAAACGACCATCTAAATCATAGTCAAAGAAAAACAAGCCAAAACTCAACGCCAAACGTGATTGTGGTCCAATACCCGTTATCACCGACTCATCGGTAAAAAAGCCTAAATTGGCACGATTGACATAAAAAGAGGTCATTTCATTGGCAAAATTACCAATGGTGACTGCCAAATCGGCATCATTTTTATAAAATGCGGTATCCAAGCCCATCGCACCTGTGGCTTTGCCGCTAGCATTGTAGGCCAAGCCCACTTCGGCACCCTGTTCTTTAAAGGTTTTATCCTGCTGATTGATAAAAACAAAATTTCTGGTGGTATCATTAGCAACCACTACATCTTGCCAACCATCATCATTAATATCTAAAAATGTTAAGGCTAAAGACTTGCCAGAAAATTGACCCGTAGCAGTATTTTTGACTTTAATGCCAGCACTCTTTGTGACATCTTGAAACTGCCCAGCGACGTTTTCAAATAAACAATTGAAAGTGCTTGGAAAATTATTCGGAGGCCCATAAGCACGACCAATACCATCAATTTTATAATCAGCAGCCAAGTCCAGCTCCTTAGACCATTGCACATAATTTAACACCATCAAGTCCAAATCACCATCATTGTCATAATCAAAAAAACCAGCCGACGTGCTCCATGCATCTTTAGCACAATCTAATCGCACCTCACTTTTGCTAAATTTTTCACCATTGTGATTAATGTACAAGTGATTTTTTCCAACCGCAGAAACAAAAATATCCAAAAAACCATCATTATTGACATCACCGATGGCAACTCCAGTGCCATAAAACGTATCGGCAACACCACGTTTCGCACTCACATCCGTAAAGTGCCCACTGCCATCATTTTCATACAGGTGCTGTATAGGCTTGGGCGAAACCTCATCGTCCTCTGGCCAATTGCTACTATTAACCAAAAACAAATCCTCATCGCCATCATTGTCAAAATCAATAAACGCCACCCCTTGCCCCATGGTTTCTGGCAACAAACGTTGACCTGTGGCTCCATTGACAGGCGTAAAGTCAATCCCTCTTTTCGCCGCCTCCTCAACAAACAAGGTCTTGGGCGGATGGATGTTTTTTTGTAATTGTTTTGGTTGTTGGTAACTTTGCTCCTTTATTTTGACAGGCTCCTTATTGCTGTTTTTGAAAACATAGACAAGTGTTGCCAAAACAACAAAAGCAAAAATTACCGCTAAAGATTTCTTAAAAAACTGAGCAATAACCTCATCATTACCCTGCTGCTTTTTTGGCATAATAAAACCCATAAAGAGAAAACGCAATTATAAAGACAGAGCAAAGCCCTGTCTATGATAAACACCAGAGATGATAAAAAAGAGAAAATCCATTCTACTTAGAGAGATGGGTAAAGCAGTGAAGAGCTAAACACGGTTTAAAAAAATGATTTGGTCAGTCTAAGATAAAGAGTTTGACACTATTTAGGAGCTTGTCCGAGGACTGCCTATTGCCCACAAATATTGTATTCGTAAAAATATCACAACTATTTCGCACCGTCATTCCTGCGTAGGCAGGAATCTCTATGGTGAATGGCTTTATATTTACC
>CAZQMH010000090.1:0-10203 GCA_964594435.1 uncultured Alcanivoracaceae bacterium | reverse complement strand
ATTTATATTATTGGCTAATTAAACAGGCAAATAAATTATAGCCTGATTAAACTTTAATTACTTAGAAATCTTTGGGCTTTCAAAAAACTGGTCTAATGCCAGCTGTATAACTGGCTCTAACCAAGCAACAGCAAGCCTTTTATAATACCCAAATCCCGAATAAAAAGAGAGGTTTGCATGGCAAAACTTAATATTGGTGGCTTGCAACTGGCACTAGATAACCGCAACACAAGCAAAGAACACAACAATTTTGACCTTATTGAGCAAGAAATAGGGCTGGCAATGACACGATTTGGGTGGCTTGATATGCTGGTTTTAAGTGAATTGGTTAGTTTTGGCGTGAAATCCATTTATGCCCAAGAAAAAAATTCAAGTGTGGAAAAATTCTTTTGTCGATTAGCAAAAAAATACCAGGTGTGGATTGTAGCGGGTTCTTATCTGGAAAAATCCGCAGGGAAAATCTACAACACCACACCAATTATTAACCCTCAAGGTCAAATAATCAGCCGTTACCGCAAAATTTATCCGTTTTTACCGTACGAGAACAACATCACCGCTGGCAATAAATTTGTCGTCTTTGAAGTGCCAAACATTGGCACACTCGGGGTCGTTATTTGTTATGATCAATGGTTTCCAGAGCTTATTCGCTCCCTCACATGGCTTGGAGCCGAAGCCATCATCTGCCCCACGTTAACCAATACCATCGATAGACCCAAAGAATTAATTTTAGCCCAAGCAAATGCCATCACCAACCAATGTTATTTTGTCAATATCAATGCCACAGGTGCCAGTGCTTATGGACAATCGGTGGTTTATGGTCCTGAGGGGGAAACCATTTACCAAGCCAGTACTGGGCAAGAACTCATCACAGTTGAACTGGATTTCGACCGCGTTCGCCATGTCAGAGAACGTGGCTTGCATGGTTTGTGCCAAAATCTTAAAAGTTTTCGCGACAACACTATCGAATTTCCTGTTTACCAAAAAAACCATGGAGATGGCAAACTCACAAAGTTAGGAAAACTGGAGTTACCCAAACAAAACACTAAGCTGGACTAATCCATTAAAGAAAACTGGTTCTATTTGAACCATTGCAAACTAAGTTAAAATTTTTCAATCGATTTAAGAGGAAAATAAAATGCCAAAAATCACAGAGAGAAAAGCAAAGCGATTTCAAAAAAAACTGCTCACCACAGCCATAAGTTCTGCACTGATGGTTTGTTCCGTTGGCTGGGCTCAGAACGAACAAGAAAAAACGGAAAATGACAAAACAGTTATCGAAGAGTTGGTCGTTACAGCTAACCGTCGCGAGCAAACAGTCGATGAAGTGCCGTATAATATCTCGGCTGTTGCAGGCGATTTTTTGCTCGAAGCCCAAATCACTGATTCTGCCGAATTGATGCGGAATATTCCTGGCGTTGCCGTTGTTGATCGCGGTTATCGAAATTCCGGGGTCATTAATGGCATCAATATTCGGGGTTTAAATGTCGATGGCTCGGCCTTTGGTGATTACCAACTTTCCACCGTTCCAACCGTTTCAACTTATGTCAATGAAACACCGATTTATGCCAATTTTGTGCTCAAAGACATTGATAGAATTGAGGTTTTACGTGGCCCACAAGGCACATTATACGGTTCTGGTTCACTTGGAGGAACCGTTCGTTATATTTTAAATCGACCAAAGATTGGGGAATTTGAGGGTAAAGTGACCACTGGTTTTAGCTCGACAAAAGGCTCAAGCGGCATCAGTTGGGATGCTGATTTCATGTTAAACTTCCCGCTTGCAGATACGCTTGCTTTGCGTGTGGTTGGCGGACGTATGGATTATGCAGGTTTGACGGACTATGTTAATGTCTATGAACTCGACCAAAACGGCGTGCCTTTAGCACCAGATGGGCCTCTGGCTACCACTTCTGTGGTTAAATCGGTAAAAGATGCCGATTTTGTCATTGTTAATCACGCTCGAATCTCGCTGCTGTTTGAACCATCAGACACCTTCTCAGCTTTGCTTGCCTACCAAACTCAAGCCGATGACATAGGTGGCAGACGCCAACCGACTCGTGGCTTAAATGGTTTTGGTGAAGCCTATGGTGCATACGAAAATGGTTCTGTTTTGCTTGAACCCTCAACCCGTGATGTGGATTTAACCAGTCTCGAAATGGAGCTTGATTTAGGTTTTGCCACTTTAACCAGTAGCTCATCAGATTATGACCACACAGGCGATAGCATCAGCGAAAACACGGGTTTTTATGCACAAAACGGTTGGTTGGCGAACTTTTATTACAATTATCCACGCCCAATGGCCGAAGCGGTGCGAACTTATGGTGATTCAGCTTTTGTGCAAGAACTCCGATTGGTTTCAAATGGCGACAACACTGTGGACTACACCTTAGGTTTGTTTTACCAAAACCAAGATTTAGTCGGCACTCAAGAAAGTTATTTGCGTGGCTTTCAAGCTTGGGCGGATGCCGCCTTTGGTGCGGGTGTTGTGGTGAGTGATAATGATTTTTCCTACTTACGTAAACAAAATTTCAAAGACTTGTCCTTTTTTGCTGAAATGACTTACCACTTTAACGATGACTTTAGCATGACTTTAGGTGCACGACGCTACGACACAGATTTCACCAATGATACGGCGATGACCGTGGGCTTGTACAGTGCTTTTAATATCAGCGATACCGCTCATTTTGAAGAAAATGAGTCGGGTACACTTTTTAAAGGTAATTTCTCCTATAATTTCTCCGACGACGCCATGTTATATGGCACAATTTCAGAAGGTTTTCGACGTGGCGGAGCCAATGCTGTGCCTTTGTCTGGTACATTTGCCGAAGATGCGGCTTGGCAATTATTTGACCCCGACACCAATACCAACTACGAATTTGGCATCAAGGGCAATAACAATGGCATCAGTTATAATGTTTCGTTATTTTATGTTAATTGGCAAGATATCCAAATCAATACTGCCACAACAAACTGGGGGTTCTTTGCTGCTCAAAATGGTGGAACTGCCAAAACATCAGGCTTAGAAGCAGAAATACATGGCTATTTTGGCGAAGATTACCAATGGAAATACGATATGGGTTACGCCTATGTTGATGCGAAATTAACCGAAGATGTTTATGCACCAAGTGATACCAATCAACTCACTCCAGTGGCTTTGGATGGCACAAAATTACCTGGAACGCCCAAAAGCAGCTTTAATTTCGCTCTATCTAATACCAAAAATTTGGGTAACAACAAATACTGGTTTAATCGCTTCTCCCTGTATTATCAATCTTCCACAGAAAACGCCATCAGCACCTCTCCACGATTTGCTCAAACACTTGGTGGTTTTGCCCTGTTAGACTTTAGCAGCAGCCTCAGTTACAATAATTGGACTGGCACATTATGGATTAAAAACATCACAAATGAAGAAGGCAGCACAGGTGTTTTTAAAGAAGAATACATGGGCACATCGCCGACTCAAAACTACTTTGGTAATGGTTCAAAACAATTTATTTCATTGCCAAGAACGCTAGGCTTCACCCTGTCCTATGATTTCTAAGGACAAAAATGAAAACTTAGATATCAATGGCATTATTCGACAAGTCTTACAGTTATTAAAGCAAGGACAGGTCGATAATGCCATTGCTCTTTGTCAACAAAACATCAATCAGTTCCCTGATGAAGTTGATTTTAAAATCGTTTTATCGCACGCTTATCAGCAAAAAGGCTGGTTTGATGAGATGTTATCGCTTGCCAAAGAAGCCTGCGAACTTGATAGCCAGCATTTTGCCGCATCGGTTCGCCTTATCGAATGCCTTATTTATTGCAGTCACATTCAACAAGCCATCATTGCCACCGACAAATTAGCCCAAAACCACAAGACAGATGCTAAAAAATTAGCCAAAATTGCAGAACTCTACACCCACCTTGCGCAACACCACAAAGTTGCCGAAACCCAACAAAAAGCAGCCAACTTAATGCCCGATAATCCAGCCTTTCTCTACAGTTTGGCTGCGGCTAAAATCAACCTTGGGCAAATTCAAGAAAGTGAAAGATTACTGCAAAAAGTCATCGATAAAGCCCCGCAGGATTTTGATGCTTATGTTATGCGTAGCGGTCTGTCACCAGCCACAAAAAGCCACAACCACATTGCACAACTGCAACAACTATGGCAACAATACCCAGCCCATCCCAAAGCCAAAATTGCTTTGGGTTTTGCCCTTGCAAAAGAACTAGAAGATTTGGGTGACTACCAACAATCATGGCATTTCTTAGAAAAAGCCAATAAAGCCCGCAAGAACAATATGGCTTATCAAGTAAAAAAGGATACAACCACCATCGAACAAATCATACAAACCATAAACCAGCAAAACTTAAGCAAAAATTCAAACAGTTGTAGCCAACAGACACCTATCTTTATTGTTGGTTTGCCACGCAGCGGTACCACCTTGACCGATAGAATCTTGTCCTCACACAGCGATGTTGCCAGTCTTGGCGAAATCAACGCCTTGGCTTTTGCCTTGCTGCATTGCGTAGGCGAACACCAAGGCAAGCAGCAATTGATTGAAAAATCGGTGAGAATAAATTTTCAGCAATTGGCGGATAAATACACCCAAGCCACACGAGGTTATGATCAAAATGAGGCTTGCTTAATCGACAAAACACCGTTAAATTTCCTTTATTTGGGTTTAATTAAAAAAGCCTTTCCACAGGCAAAAATTATCCACATCACCCGTCATCCGATGGATGCATGTTATGCCATTTACAAAACGCTGTTTCGTATGGGTTATCCCTTTTCCTATAGTTTAGATGATATTGGGCGGTATTACATCGCTTATACTCAACTTATGCAGCATTGGCAAAAGCAGCTTGATAGACCATTTTTTGCATTAAAATACGAAGATTTGGTCAAAAATACCGAAGAAACCAGCAAAAAACTGTTACATTACTGCCAACTCAAGTGGACACCACAGGTTTTAACTATGCACAAAAACAACACACCAACCGCAACTGCCAGTGCGGTGCAAGTGCGGCAAAACATCTATACCACCTCGGTGGGCAAATGGAAAAACTACGCCAAGCATTTGCAACAACTGAAATCTCAACTTGAACAAGCTGGCATTAATTGTGATTAAATCCTTAGCGTTATTATTTTTCTGGTTTGTGTTAATCATGAGTTTTAGCGTGTCGGCAAACTCTGCTCTGCTTGATGATTATTTACACCAAAAAAACCTAAAGGTAAAACCCTTACCAAACCAAACCTTGGTCAAACCAAAGCAAGCTCTTGCCGTAAAAACGCAAATCAATCTCACTTTCAGCATCAACCCTCTTGTGCAAGGGCGTTATTTTAAGGTCGTTAAAGATAAATACAAAACAGCAACCCACGAACACTACCAAGTGGCAAACTTACCCAACATGACCTTCCAACTCAAAAGTGAGGGAACAAATATTTACCCAAAAAGCACGGCTTTTGTGGTGAATTCACATCCACAATGGGAGTGGCAAGTCTCTGCGGGTAAAATTTGGCAAGAAAATAATTCCACTCATTCATTCAAAATTGTGCTACCATTTGCTCTGCAAGAACGCAACGCCAACTGCACCCATAATGGCTATATGGTTTTGGCTCAATCGAGCCAGCAAAGTAAAAAGTCATGGCACGGTTATGCCCAAATAACTGCCGAAACATGTGCTTATTTACAATTTGATTTAGCGACCCATTTAAGCGTTAATGCTTCACAAACACGGATAGATTTTACTCCGCCAACTAAGCAAAATCACGTTGTTTTCAGCCTTGCAGATTTAGCCAAAGATTACCCAAAATTAACTGTGCAAAAAATCTTACCAAGCAATCCGCAAGCAAATACCACCAGTGGCATGGTTATAAATGGCAAACATTACCAAATCAGTTGCGAAAACCGAATGGGCGAAGACCCGTATTGCCAACAATTGGTTTTGCCCTCTTATTCCACAGCCAAAAGCCTATTTGCTGGCACAGCATTGATGCGGTTAGAAAAATTATACCCTGGCATTGGCAAAGTTTCGGTTAACAAAATCATTCCTCAATGCGATGCCAAAAGATGGGCACATGTCTCGTTGGACGACTTAATCAATATGCGTACTGGTAATTACCTGAGTAAAAAACCGCATGTGGATGAAAATTCACAACGCATGTTGAATTTCTTTTTAGCCGAAACACACCAACAAAAGCTGAAAAGGGCATGTTCCATGTTTAAACACAAAAGCCCAGCTGGCAAAAACTTTGTTTACCATACCAGCGACAGCTATTTAGCTGGAGTTATCATGCAAAAACTGTACCAACAATTCAGCAAAAAAAACGACCTCTACCAAGACTTAATGTTGCATGATTTATGGCAAAAACTCACGCTTTCCAATTTATTTGCCAGCAGCAAAAGAACTTATGATGATACCAAACAAGCCTTTACTGGCTGGGGTTTGAGTTATTACCTAACGGATTTAATTCAGCTTATTGATTTTTTGAACAAACAAAGTTTAAATCCTACAAAATTAGATCAAACCCTGCTCAACAGTGCCTTGCAAACAGGCAAAAATCGCTTAAATCGTGATGCTGGCGAGCTGAATATGGCATACAACAACGGCTTCTGGGCACTTGAAGTTGGGCATTCTTTGCATTGTAAAAAAGAAAAATGGCTGCCTTTTATGTCGGGTTTTGGCGGTATTTCGATTGTTTTGTATCAACCCAATATTTTCTACTACACCTTTGCCGATGATCACCACTATAACTGGTTGAAAGTGGTCAAAGCACTCAATAAACAATTCCCGCTGTGCGAGGACAATTAAAATGACAACAACACAAGATAAAACCTTTTTGCCCAAAGCAAAAATGGACAGCATGTTAGTCAGGGTTTTAATTTCTTTTTTAACCACGGCAGGTTTGTTTTACGTCAATATCATGCCCGCATTAATTGATGGTTTTAAACAAGCCCTGCATTTTAGTAACCAACAAGCGGGTTTTATCAGTTCGGTTAATGCTTATGGAACCGCTGTTGGAGCTTTTAGCGTCATTTTTTACATCAAAAAAATCAATTGGCGTGTCACAGTCGCTCTTTTATTGTTGGCTTTAATCGCAATTGACTTGAGTTGCATCGCCATTACTGACCCCAAAACCTTGGCATGGGTGCGTTTTTTACATGGTTGTGTTGGCGGCAGTTTGGTGGGCATCGGTTTTGCGGTAACCGCTCGTACCAAAGATTCCGATAAAACTTTTGGTGTTTTGCTGGTGGTGCAATTTGGGCTGGGCGGATTGGGCATGATGTATATTCCACAATTGGTGCCACAGTTTGGTATTGGCGTTTTGTATTTAAGCTTGGTGGCATTCAGCACGGTGACTTTGTTGATGTTGCCTTTTATTTCTGATTACAAATTGGGCAAAGACATCAAAAAACTTAAATCTTCGAGCTGGAAATTACTGTCTCAAAAACCCCTGCAGTTTACTTTGGCTTCTATTTTTCTGTTTCAAGCTGCCAATATGGGCTTGTATGCTTTTATATTTGGTTTGGGCAAACATTATGGTTTGTCGCTGGAATTTTTAAGCATTTCTTTGGCTTGGGCAGCGTGGATTGCCATACTCGGGCCACTATTGGTTATTTGGATGTCAACTCGTTTTGGCTTAATTAAGCCACTTGCCATTGGGATATTCTTTACCGTTATTGGCACTTTTATCTTGCTTTACAGCGACATAAAACTCATTTGGATAATTGCCAATATTGGTGTTGGCATCACCTGGGCATTTGTCAACCCTTACCTGTTTTCCCTCTGTTCACGTTTAGATGAAAACGGGCAAGTCGCCGCCATGGGCAGTGTCGCCTCGAAACTCGGTTTAGCCACAGGCCCAGCGGTGGTCGGTGTTTTACTTGCCAGCGATAATTATGCTTTCGTGATTATTATCGCCTCTTTGGTTTTATTACTGAGCCTCATAACCTCTTTGTTGGCGGCTAAATTGGTGGAACAATCACAAACCTTGCACAACAAAACATGATTTGCTAGAATGGCAAACATTCCAAGGGGAGGATTATTCCTGAGACGTAACGATTGAGTTATGGACCCTTTGAACCTGATCCGGTTAATACCGGCGTAGGAATGGAACAAGACAATCTATTACACGTCCGTAACCGGGTTTTTATTTTTAATGTTTAAGGTAAAAATCCATGAAAAAAACAATTCTTATAAGCAGTATATTTCTATCATTGAGCAGTTTGGCTGATGATTCTATAAAAAAACTCGATACCCAAGTCGTCACCTCAGATTTACGAGACAATAAACTCGCAGTCGAGGCCAACCAAAGCATGTCTATTCTTGATAGCGAAACACTCGAAAAAGCTGGCACGCAACATTTGCAAGATGTGCTAGGCATGATTCCTAATTTAAATTGGTCATCTGCCACCAATCGTCCGCGATATTTTCAAATTCGTGGCATTGGTGAGCGTTCGCAGTACGAAGGTGCTCCCAATCCTTCGGTGGGGTTTGTGGTTGATGATATTGATTTTTCCGCCTTGGGTGGTGTTGCAACATTGTTTGATATTGAACAAATTGAAGTTTTGCGTGGGCCACAGAGTTCGCGTTATGGTGCCAATGGCTTGGCAGGTTTGGTTTATATCAAGAGCAAAGACCCCGAGTTTGAAAATTCCTATAAAATTTCTGGCATCATTGGCAATGATGGTGATTTGGGGTTTGGTTTGAGAGCGACGGGTGGTTTAAGTGAGACCGCAGCTTATCGTATTGCTGTACAACGTTATAATGCCAATGGTTTTCGCTACAACGATTACCTCAATCGCGATGACAGTAATAAACGTGATGAATTAACCGCTCGTGGTAAGTTGTTTTGGCAGGCGAATGATGACTTAAAATTTAACTTTACCTTTCTCAAAGTCGATATTAACAATGGCTTTGATACCTTTAATCCCGAAAATACCTTTGTGACCCACTCGGATTTTCTTGGCAAAGATGCACAAGATTCTGTCGGAGTGGCACTCAAAACCAACTGGCAAGGCGGTAATTTTGAAGTGTTAAGTATTAGCAGTTACATGAATGCCAAGATTAATTATGCCTTTGATGGTGATTGGGGCAATGATGAATATTGGGCTGAATATGCTCCGTATGATTTTACCTCAGATAGCTTGAGAGAACGCACCCATCTTTCCCAAGAACTGCGTTTTGTGGGAAATAATACCATTTTTGGCGTTTATGTATTGAACATGCAAGAAGACAACAACATAAATGAATTTTACAATGGCGAGGTCTACAAAAACTTAAACAGTCAGTTTGAAGCCACTTCGGTCGCACTGTTTGCACAGTTAGATACCGAACTTTCAGACAAAAACACTCTGACAAGTGGCTTGAGAATTGAGCAACGCTATGCCGATTACAAGGATGACAACGGCATTGATGTGTCGCCAAGAGATTCCATGTGGGGCGGGCAGTTGTCATTTAATCATGCCATTGCTGAAAACTTAAACTCTTATGTAACCTTAGCACGTGGCTTCAAAGCAGGCGGTTTTAATCTGTCGCTCGATGTGCCTGATGAATTGCGCCAATACCAGCCAGAATATTTATGGTCATTGGAGAGCGGTGCCAAAGGGTTTTTCATGGATTACCGACTGCAATGGAATATATCTGCCTTTTACTCAAAGCGATACGATATGCAAATCAGCACCTCACGCCAAAGCGACCCCAACGACCCTTTAACTTTCGTCTTTTTTACAGGCAATGCGGCAACAGGCAGTAATTATGGCATTGAAACCGATTTCAACTACTTATTGAGCGATAATTTTGATGTTTACGGTTCTTTGGGTTTATTAAATGCTAAGTTTGATGATTTTGTTACCAGTGAAGGCAACTTCAATGGTCGCACCCAAGCCCACGCACCGCGGTACAATTTTTCCTTAGGTGTGCAATACCACAGCATCCAAGGTTTTTTCGCACGATTGGATGCAACGGGCAAATCGAGTTTTTATTTTTCAGATTCACATGAGCAACAAGCAAAATCGTATCAACTGTATAACCTACGGATAGGCTATGAAAAAGATAATTGGCAGCTCAGTTTGTGGGGCAACAATATTTTCAACAAAAAATACGCCACCCGTGGCTTTTACTTTGGTTTAGAACCACCTAATTATAACGACAAACTGTATACCCAACTCGGCTCACCACGCCACATTGGTTTGAGTTTTGATTTCGAGTTTT